>DASUVP010000135.1:0-2339 GCA_036378895.1 Sphingomicrobium sp. | reverse complement strand
GGCGCTGCCGTATTGGCGGCCGGGAGGTCTGCGATGGCACAAGGGAAAAGCGGCGAGCATGTCGTCGTCGTGGGAGCCGGCGTGTTCGGCTCGTGGACCGCCCATCACCTGCAAAACGCCGGGCATCGCGTGACCCTGATCGATGCCTGGGGCGCGTCGCACAGCCGCGCCTCCTCGGGCGGCGAATCCCGCCTGACCCGCGCCGGATACGGCAGGGACTCGGTCTACACCCGCTTCGCCTGGGACAGCCTGCCGCAATGGCAGGCGCTCAGTGCCGTGTCCGGCCTGCCGATCCTGGTTCCCTGCGGCGTGGTCTTCTTTAGCGCGGTCGAGGACGACTATTTCCGCGGCAGCATGGAGGTTCACAGGCAGCTCGGCCTGCCGATCGAGCGCTTGGATCGCAGCCAGCTGCAGAGCCGCTTCCCGATGATCGACTTCTCAGGGATCGAGGTGGGGCTGCTCGAACCGAAGTTCGGCGCCCTGATGGCGCGGCGTTCGGTGCAAACCCTCGTCGACCGCTTCGTTCGCGCAGGCGGCGAATATCGGATCGGTGCGGCGCTTCCGGTCCAGTCGACGGGCTCGTCATTGAGCTCGGTGAAGCTGCAATCCGGCGAGACTCTCACGGCCGACCGCTTCGTCTTTGCCCTCGGGCCCTGGCTGCCGAAAATCTTCCCGGACGTGCTCGGGAAGAAGATCTTCGCGACGCGCCAGGAGGTCTTCTACTTCGCGACGCCTGCGGGGAACCGCGATTATTCGCCGGCCCGCTTGCCCGGCTGGGCGGACTTCAATGCCGGCGACATCTTCTACGGCTTCCCCGACCTTGAGAATCGCGGCGTCAAGTTCGCCAACGACAAGCATGGCGTGCCAGTCGATCCTGACACGCAGGATCGCCGGCCGACGCAGGCCGCGATCGACGAGATCACTGCCTTCCGCGACCGCCGCTTTCCGGGACTGCGCGGTGCTCCGCTCATCGGCGCCGAAGTCTGCCAGTATGAGAACAGCTCGAACGGCGACTTCCTGATCGACGTGCACCCAAGCCTGTCCAACGTGCTTCTGGTTGGCGGCGGGTCAGGACACGGGTTCAAGCATGGCCCGGAAGTCGGCCGCTATGCGGCGGCACGCCTATTCGGCGCGGCCAAAGTCGAGCCGCGCTTCAGCCTCGCCACCAAGGGCGAGACCCAGCACCGCGAAGTTCATTAGGGCTTGCGGGCGACTCCGACGAGTGCCGGCCGCAGCAGGCGGTCCTTGAGCATGTAGCCGGGCTGCATTTCCTGAACGATCGTGCCGGGCTCGGCCTCGTGGCTCGGGATTTCCATCATCGCCTGGTGACGGTGCGGGTCGAGCTGCTCGCCCATCGCGCCGATGCGGGTGATGCCGTGACGGGTGAAGACCTGCTCGAGCTCCCGCGCGGTGGATTCGATCCCGGCGAGGAAGTTGCTCGCGACCTTGTCGGCGCGAAGCTCGTCCGACACCGCCTCGAGCGCCCGCTCGAGATGATCCTTGATCGCCAGCATGTCGCGCGCGAACTGAGTTGTCGCGTAGCTCGCAGCCTGCTGCTTTTCCGTCTCCAGCCGGCGCCGCACATTCTGGATCTCCGCCGCCGCATAAAGCGCCTTGCTGTTCGCTTCCTCGAGCTGCCGTTCGAGCTCCGCGACCCGGTCGTGCTCCGCGACTTCCGGCGCGCCTTGCGCGGTTTCGCGGCGGATTTCTTCCGCCTCTTCCTCAAGCCTGTCGTCGTTGTCGTTCATGCCATCAATCTCGTAAGGGCCTTGGCCGTGAAGTCTACCATTGGGATGACCCGGGCGTAGTTCAAGCGCGTGGGCCCGATTACGCCCACAACGCCGACCACGTCTCCTTGGCTCCCACGGTAGGGGGCGGCGATCACCGACGAGCCGGACAAAGCGAACATTCGGTTCTCGGAGCCGATGAAGATGCGGCATCCCGGGGCGTCGCGCGCCTGTTCGAGCAAGCGGGCGATCTCCTGCCGGTTTTCCAACTCTTCGAGGAGGCTTCGAACGCGCTCCAGGTCGGCTGCGGCATTGTCGTCAATGAGGTTCGCCTGGCCCCGCACGATCAGCACCGGCCGGCGAGCATGATCCTCGCTCCACGCCGCGAGCCCCGACGCGATCAGCTCCGCGGCCGTCTGGTCGAGCGCTTCGCGGCGGTCACGGATTTCAGCCAGCAGCCGCGCCTGCGCCTCGGCAAGCGTCATGCCGGAGAGCTGGGCGTTGATGAAATTGGTGACTTCATTGAGCGCGTCAGCACTGGACAGGCCGTCGAGCTGGACGATCCGGTTCTCGATCGACCCGTCGGCACCGACCAGCACGGCCAGTGCCCGG
>DASUVP010000134.1:0-17060 GCA_036378895.1 Sphingomicrobium sp. | reverse complement strand
GAGCGGCGGGTGATCCGCGCGCGGTCCGAGCTGTCCCACCACCTCGCGAAAAGGAAGGTCCCGACGCCGAGGAGGAGGATCAGTCCGAGGATCAAATTCTCCGCCTGCTCTGCGCTTTCGCCAAGAGCCGCGACGACCAGGCCGACGACGATAGCCGCGACCGATGCCGCTCCGGCGGCGACGGTGATCGGGACACGGAAGCGCTTCCAGTGAAGCCAGGCGCCAGCAGCGGCGATTGACGCTGCTACCGCGGCGAGGACGCCGCCGAGCTGCGGGTTGTCGTCGAGCGCGGCGCTGCCGACGCCCAGGACGAGCGCCATGCCGGCTGCCGCGAACAGGCTGAAGACGAAGCTCAGAAGGAGCAGGATGGACGGCAGGGCCATGCGCCGCTTGGCCGTGAAGAAAAGGGCGAGGCCCCAGCTGGTCGCGGCGATCAGCAGCGGGCCGAGGTAGGACGGGCCGTCGCCATCGATGGCCGAGCCGGTGCGCTGGCCGATCCACTGGCCGATGAAGCCGACCGCGAACAGAAGGATTGCGGCGGCGATGGCCACGAAAATGTCGTTGAAGCCGGTGATCAGCCGGAACTGTTCTTCGTCCTGAGTGGGCAAAGCACGCTGCCCCTCGATATACGCGCGGAGCGCCGTCGCTGAATCGGCGCTGATTGCGCCGGCGGCGACCGCCTCGTCGATCTCGTTCTGGCTGTACATAGCTGTCCTCCCTGTCCGGACAGCCTACGCTTGGTGTGTTACTGTGTCAATACAGTATCGAGGCGGCCGGCGCCCGGGGGGAAGCTCTGGGGTGAGCGGGCGCCGGCCTGAACTGAATTCCTATGTCAGCGGCAGCGGACCCGGTTGCGGTCGACGCTGCGGCCGAGCAAAGCGCCGGCGGCTGCGCCGAGGATCGTGCCGGTCGCGCGCTCGCCCTTCGTGTCGATCGCCCGGCCGACGAGAGCGCCGGCGGCCCCGCCGACGATCAAGCCGGTCGTGCCGTCTGGCCGCTTGCAGCGTTGGCGGCCTTTCGAATCTGTCCAAATCTTCCCGCGGTAGCCGTCATGGGCGAGCGCGGGTGTCGGAATCACCGGCGCGACCATGGAGACGGCCGCTGCCGCCAGGAACAACTTACGCATGAAATACCCTCCGAATCCCCTGGAACGAATGCTTGCGCTTCGTTGCCCAACCCAGCGCAATCGGCGAGAGGAAGTTCAACGCTGCTACTGCAGTTTACGACGAGCCGTTACCGTAGACCGATACGGTGCTGAAACGGCAAGCGGGAAGTTCGTACAGACGTCCGAGGATACTTTGATGCGGCGTGTGGGTTGAGGCGACCGAAGGAGATCCATGCAATGGCGAAAAAGGCGACGGCAAAAGCCGCGAGCGGCACGGGAAAGAAGGTCCATACGAGGAAGTCGAGCAGCTCGGGCGGCGGCTCGAAGCGCAGCAGTTCGCGCTCCCCGTCGAGCCAGAGTGATCCGGTCGATGCCTTGATCAAGCTGCTTCAGAGCCCTCTGGTCATCGACCTGCTCGCGGTCGGTGCGACTGCCGCGCTCGCCGCCATTACCGAGCATCGTTCGAGCCGCGCGCAGGGCGCGATGGGCAATTCGAAGAAGGCGCTCAAGGCAGCTGGGAAGGCTGCGGCGGCGGCGGTTGGACGCAGGCTCCAGACGGAATTCGACGAAATCCGCTCTGCCGCGAAGAAGACGGCGGGATCGCGGGGGGCTAGTGCCGACGCAGCAGTGTAATCCGGGCGCGCCCGATCTCGCGTTCCGTGTCGATTTCATAGTCGCCGGCCTCGACGGGATCGCGGCGGTCGGTTTCGACCGACATCAAGCCGCCGGGAGCGAGCCAGTCCGCTTTGGACACGGCGCTTACCACGGCCGAGCCGGAGCCCTGCGCATAAGGCGGGTCGGCGAAGATCAGGTCAAACGGTTGGGATCGCGGCAAAGCGAGGGCTGAGCCGCCCAGAACCTGGATGTGATCGGAGACGCCGAGCTTCGCGGCGTTCGCCTTGATGGCGTCCTGCGCAGGGCGTCCGTTCTCGACGAAAGTGGCATGCGCGGCGCCTCGCGACAGTGCCTCAAGCCCGAGCGCTCCGCTTCCGGCGTAGAGGTCGGCAACGAGCAGCCCCTCGAACGAGCCGACGCGGCTGGCCAGCATCGAGAAAAGGGCTTCGCGTACCCGGTCCGCGGTGGGGCGTGTCGCCTGACCGGCTGGTGAGACGAGGGGGCGGCCGCGAAACTGCCCGGCGATGATCCTCACTTGAGCGACGACCGAAAGGTGTCGAGCTCGACCTGCGGCACTTCGTCCGCGTCGCCGGGCTCGAGGCCTTCGAGCGTGAGCGGCCCATAGGCCGTCCGGATCAGCCGCGAGACCTGCAGCCCGAGATGCGCCAGCACGCGACGGACTTCGCGGTTCTTTCCCTCGGTCAGGCTCAGCTCGATCCAGAAATTACGGCTCGTCCGGCGTTCCAGGTTGGCGATGATCGAGCCGTAACGGATTCCTTCGATGGTAATTCCCTCGGCGAGCCGGTCCAGCTGCGCCTGGGTCACGTGACCGAAGGCGCGGGCGCGGTACTGCCGGACGACGGCGGTTCGCGGCAGCTCCAGCTTTCGCTTCAGCTCGCCGTCGTTGGTGAGGAGCAGAAGCCCCTCGGTCATGAAGTCGAGCCGACCCACGGGCATGACGCGCGGCAGTCCTGGAGGAAGCTTGTCGTAGATCGTCGCCCGGCCCCTGGGATCGCGCGACGCGGTGATCGTGCCTTGCGGCTTGTAGAAGCGGAACAGGCGCGGGGCGGAGGGCGGCCGGACCGGCTTTCCGTCGACCGTCACGCCCGACAAATCGGTCAGAAGTGTCGCCGGCGTGGTCAGCTTTTCGCCGTTGAGGGCGATGCGACCGTCGGCGATCATCCGCTCGACGTCGCGCCGCGAGGCGACCCCGGCCCGGGCGAGGAGTTTCGCAATGCGCTGCGGCCCGTCTTCCCGTGCCGTGGGAGCAGGCGAGAAACCGCTGTTCCGCGGGCGATGCCGCGGCACAGGTTTCCGTTTCGTTCGTTGCGGGGGCGAAGCCATGATATTTGAGGTGTGATGCTGTTCGGGAAGCGAAAACGCGTCGTCAATCGAATTCTCATCGTCGAGGATGAGCCGCTCACCGCCTTCGACAATGAGGTGATGCTCGGCGACCTCGGCTATGAGGTGGTCGCGACGCTCGACAGTTTCGAGGATGCGATCGAACGGCTGGACAGCGAAGAGATCGACCTGATCCTCAGCGATTTTCGGTTGTCGGGCGAAAGGACGGGGCTCGACCTCGCCCGCGCGGCGAAGCAGCGCCGAATCCCGATCGTTTTTTCGACGGGGCATCAGCTTCCGCCGGAATCGGTGCAGCTGGCGCTGGGATGCATCAGCAAGCCCTACAGCGAACGGACCTTGAAGCTGGCGCTCAACGCGGTCGACAAGAGGCTCTCGGGCAAGGCCGCGAAGCCGCCCAAGGGCGTCGAACTATTCGTCGCCGGCGAAGACTAGAGGATTTTGTCGAGCCGCTGATGGAAGGCGGCGATGCCGTCCTCGAGCGACCCGACGGTGATCGTCTTCACCATGCCGGATTCGATACCGCGCTGGCATAGAGCGGCGGCGCGGAAATCTTCCGCGGCGAAAGTGCCGCCGTCGAGCAGCTCCCAGCTCTTCTTCCAGTGCGCTTCCGCTTCCGGCGTCTGCGGCGGCTCGGGGATCAGCATGAAATCCTCAACGAGGCAGGTGCCGACGGTCCGGGGCATGACCACCAGCAGGTTGATGTAGTCCGGGCTGACAATGAGGATCGACGTCGGGAAGAAGGCGTAGGTGTAGGTCAGCACTCGCCTCAACGCCGCCCAGTCGTGGCGGTCGATGTCGGACAGATAATCGGCCCGGCCGACGACGGCGCGCTGGTGCGGGCCGATCATGTCGGCTGCGGCGATCCCGTCGGTGAAGAAGGGCGCGATCGTCTCCGCGTGCAGGCGCTGCACGTGATAGCTTTCGAGAAACGCGTCCATCACCTGCTTCCAGTTCGACGCGACCTCGTGGGTCTTGCGGCGATAGAGATGGAGGCCAGACATGCCGAACGCGTCCATGTCCTCGGCCAGCGTGAAGATGTTCCCGAAATCGGCATCGGGATCGCGCGAAAACCAGATGAACCCGCCGCTCTCGACCGACGCGAAATGCATCAGCGGCCGGTCGGACTTGTCGATGCCAGGGAAGCATTCGGGGCGCGGAATGGCCATGAGCCCGCCGTCCGACCCGTAGGTCCAGGCATGGTAGGGGCAGATGATCCGCTTCGATGAAACGACCTCGCCGCTCTCGATCAGGCGCGTTCCGCGATGCCGGCAGACGTTGGCCATGACATGGATTCGCCCGTTGCCGTCGCGCGAGATGATCAACGGCACGCCATAGCCGTCGTGGGCGATGGCGGTGTTGTTGTCGGGAAGAAGCGCCGACGGCGCCAGCAGCAGCGGCAATTTGTCGAAGACGGAGCGACGTTCGCGCTCGAACCGCAACGGATCGATGTAAACGGACGCATCGAGCTCGACGGCTGCATGAACGGGCGGCCTCTCGCCGCGAACGAGAATTTCGGCCAGTGCGCGTTGCCCCTCGCTCGGCCGAGAGGTTTTGGCGGGGACGTCCATGCAGCGAGAAGTGCGCTCCCGAGGACGCACGCGCAAGCCTAATCGCTCACCCACTATTCAGCCGCGCGCGTGCTGCTTAAGCATGAAGCGAAGGCGAGGAGGGGATTGATGGCGACAGCGGCAATCGGCGAGCATCCGAAGGGCCTGCGCTTGCTGCGGACCGCGCTCGGCAATCGCAAGACCGCGATCATGCTGATCTTCGGCTTTGCCGCGGGGCTGCCCTACACGCTTCTGATCGGCACGCTGAACGCCTGGCTCGGCGAGTGGGAGATTGATCTCGCGACGATCGGCGTGTTGTCGTGGATCGGCCTCGCCTATGCGTTCAAATTTCTGTGGTCGCCGCTGGTCGACCGAGTTCGGCTACCGGGTCTTGAAAAGCTCGGGCGGCGCCGAAGCTGGCTTTTGCTCTGCCAGGTGCTGCTGACGTTGACCTTCTTCGGCTTGGCCATGTCCGATCCGCGGCTGGCCCTCGGTTCTTTCGCGTTGATCGCCGTGGTCGGCGCGTTTTCCTCCGCGACGCAGGATGTGGTGATCGACGCCTGGCGCATCGATGTCGCCGACGAGAAGGCTCCCGTCGAGATACTCTCGTCTATCTACCAGTTCGGCTACCGCATCGCGGCGCTGATCGGCGGCGCGCTGGCATTGGTTCTGTCCGAGCGCATGCCGTGGCCGACGGTCTATGCGATCATGGGCGGGTTCATGGCGCTGACCGTGATCGCGACCCTGATGGCTCCCGATACGCCGCGCACCGAATCCGAGGTCGCCCAGACGGCGCTGCGCAGCCGAGGGGCGATCGAGCCGAAATGGCGCGCGATCGGGCTCGCAATCGTCGGCGTGGGTTGGGCCTGGGCCATCTGGATGGTCGGCAGCTTCATGGCCACCATGCTGAGTGGCACGATCGATCCCGCCACCGGCAAGCCCCCGTCCGTCGGGGACTTCACCAAGCTCTACGGACCCTGGATCGTGGTTGCGACCGTCATTCTTCCGGCGATCGTCGCTGCCGTCTTCAACTGGATGCAGGCACAGGGCGAGCATGTGCTGGAGTCCGACGCGCCGGCATCGGGCGGAGGGGAGCGCGCCCTCGACCACGCCTATTCGGCTTTGATCCTTCCACTGGCGGAGTTGGTCCGTCGCATTGGCTGGGGTGTGATCATCGTACTCGGGCTGATCCTCAGCTATCGGATCACCGACAATATCTGGGGCTCGTTCGCCTTCCCCTTCTACCTTCAGGAACTGCAATACACCGGCGACGAGGTAGCCTTCGCGTCGAAGATCTTCGGCGTGTTCATGACCATGGCGGGCATCGCCATCGGGGCATTCCTGTTCGCGACTGTCGGACGCATGCCCACGCTGCTGATCGGCGCGATCGTCGCTGCGGCCAGCAACCTGCTCTACGCCGATCTCGCCGCCGGCGCCGCGAACATCGACGCGTTCGCGCGTACGTTCGGGCTCGACGCGTTCGGCCATGACCTCAGGATGGTGCGCCTACTGATCGCCATTTCAGGCGAGAACATTGCCGGCGGCCTCGCGGGGGCGGCCTTCGTCGCTTATTTGTCCTCGATCACATCGCGCGAATTCAGCGCCGTGCAATATGCGCTGCTGTCCTCGCTGACTTTCCTCATCGGCTCGCTCGGGCGCGCGGCCATTGGCGAAGCGATCGACAATATCGGCTACGCGCCGGTGTTCCGCTTCACCGCCGCGATCGGCCTCATAGCCGTCGCCTTCGTCGTGCTCGAATGGATGCGCGTGGCCTGGAAGGAACGCAGCGCGGCAGCGGCCGGACCGGTGCCGGCATCCGACGCGGCCCGCGCGGTTGAGGGCGATACCGCCTAATCCGGGATTTGATCGTTCAGCCTTAGCGCCTCGCCGGCGAGATAGAGCGATCCGGCAATCAGGCGCGGCGCGGGGAGGTCGCGCAGCGCTTCCTCCAACGAAATCGCAGCGCCAGCGTCGAACCGTTCGGCAAGCTCGGCAGGATCGTGGTGCGCATGATCCGCGACGGGCACGAACGTCAGCGACAAGGCATGCGGGTTCAGTGCGGCGACAATCGCGTTCGCATCCTTGTTGGCAAGGATGCCGAGGACGATGTGCTTCGGGCCATGGTCGGCGAGAAGCGCCGCCAGCGCCGTCGCCGCCTCGACATTGTGCGCTCCGTCCAGCCAGGTTTCGCTTGTGCCGGTCAACGGACCCGGCCGCAGCTCCTGGAAGCGCGCGGGCCATTGCGTTGAGCTTAGCCCGCTGAGGAACGATACCCGGCCAACGCTCAGCTGGTCCTGCCGCTGAAGTATCTGCCAAGCGAGGTTGGCGTTGCGGACCTGATGATCGCCGAGGAGGGACGAGCGAAGCGTGGGGTCGATCGTCCAGTCGCGCCTCTCGAGCCAGAGGTGAGCCTCGTTTAGCTCGGCGACCCGTTCGATCGCTTCCTGGGCATCGCTGGGCTGGGCGAGCACGACGAGCGGGACTTCGGCCTTGGCGATGCCCGCCTTCTCGGCGGCAATTTCGGCGAGGCTCGCCCCGAGGAATTGCTGATGGTCGATGCCGACGGCAGCGATTCCGCAGCTGAGCGGCCGGTCGATCACGTTGGTCGCGTCGAGACGTCCGCCGAGCCCCACCTCGATGACCGTCGCGTCGGCCGGCGTTCGCGCGAAGGCGAGGAAGGCCACCGCGGTCGTCACCTCGAAGAAGCTGGCGTCGATGCCCTCGCCGGCGTCGAGCACCTCGCTAAGCAAGGCGGCGAGGGTCTCGTCGGTGATGAGCTTCCCCGCTATCCGGATGCGCTCGTTGAAGCGGACGAGATGTGGGCTGGTGAAGGCGTGCACTTTGCGCCCGCTTGCCTCCAGCGCCGAGCGCAGGAACGCGCAGGTCGAGCCCTTTCCGTTGGTCCCGGCGACGTGAAAGACCGGAGGCAGATCATCCTGCGGGCGGCCGAGGCGGTCGAGCAGGCGGGTAATGCGGTCGAGCCCGAGGCGGTCGCCGCCCGGCGAGAGCAGCGCCAGCCGGTCGAGCTGCGCCTGAACGGCCGGATCGTCCGACCGCGCGAAGTCGGGCATCAGGCCGCCTTCTTCTTCCTCTCCGGCGCCAGGTAGCCGACGAGCTTCGCGAGCGTGTCCCTGAGTTCGCCGCGCGGAACGACCATGTCGACCATGCCGTGATCGAGCAGATATTCGGCGCGCTGGAACCCTTCGGGGAGCTTCTCGCGGATGGTCTGCTCGATGACCCGCTGACCGGCGAAGCCAATGAGCGCACCGGGCTCGGCGAGCTGGACGTCGCCGAGCATTGCATAGGAGGCCGTCACGCCGCCCGTGGTCGGGTCGGTCAGAACGACGATGTAGGGCAGGCCCGCTTCGCGGAGCTCGGCTAGCGCGACGGTCGTCTTCGGCATCTGCATGAGGGACAGGATGCCCTCCTGCATCCGCGCCCCGCCGGCGGCGGTGAAGATGATGTAAGGCACCTTGTCGGCGATCGCCCGGCGAACGCCCGCGACGAATGCGGCGCCAACCGCGATGCCCATCGATCCGCCCATAAAGGCGAAGTCCTGGACTCCCACAACCGCTCCTTGGCCCTCGATCTCGCCCCTCGCATTGATCAATGCGTCCTTGATCTCGGTGGATGAGCGAGCTGCCTTGATCCGCTCGGTGTAACGCTTGCTGTCGCGGAAGCGCAGCGGGTCCTCGCGCACTTCCGGCATCGGCAACAGCTCATATTCGCCGTCGTCGAACAATTGCTCGAAGCGCGTGCGCCAGCCGATGCGGTCGTGATGGTCGCAGCGCGGGCAGACGTTGAGATTGTCCTCCCACTCCTTGACGAAGACCATCGTCCCGCACTTCTTGCACTTGTGCCAGAGGTTCTCGACCGTCTGCCTTTTCGGCAGGAAGGGGATGCCGCTGCGGACCCTGCTCAACCAGCTCATTGCTGCCTCTTTTCCTTGGCGGGGAGGCGGCTAGGCCTGCCTCCGGCCGCTTGTCCAGTCCCTAGAGCGCCGCTGCGATCTCGCGGATCGCCGCCGCCGGGTCGTCGGAGCCGGTGATCGGGCGCCCGATGACCAGGATCGACGCGCCGTCATCCAACGCCTGGCGGGGCGTAACGACGCGTTTCTGGTCGGAAGCGTCTCCGCCGGCCGGCCGGACGCCGGGAACGACGAAG
This sequence comes from Sphingomicrobium sp., assembly GCA_036378895.1. Taxonomy (GTDB): domain Bacteria; phylum Pseudomonadota; class Alphaproteobacteria; order Sphingomonadales; family Sphingomonadaceae; genus Sphingomicrobium. The sequence continues at coordinate 8,267 of DASUVP010000134.1, read as the reverse complement.
AAGCCGTCGGGCCAGTCGGCTCGGATTGCGCCGACTTCGGCGCCGGAGCAGACGATACCGTCGAGGCCGGCCGAGCGCGCCAGTTCGGCCAGTCGCTCGACCTGCTCGCGCGGGTCGGCGGCCACTCCGATCGAGCGGAGGTCGGAACCATCGAGGCTTGTGAGGACGGTCACCGCGACGACCTTCGTTTTCGGAGAGGCGGCGGCCTTTGCGGCTTCGAGCATCGTGCGACCGCCCGCGGCATGGACGGTGAGGACCGCGGGCTCGAGCGGCGCGAGCGCGCTGACGGCCTTCGCCACTGTGTTCGGGATGTCGTGAAGCTTGAGATCGAGGAAGACGGGAAGCCCGAGCTCGAGGATCGAGGCGACCCCGGCCGGACCGTTGGTGGCGAAGAATTCGAGGCCGAGCTTCACTCCGCCCGCAATCGCCCGCACTTGCTCGGCGAGGAGGCGCGCCTGCTCGAGGCTCGCCGTGTCGATGGCGACGAAGATCGGACTCACGCGGTCGGAACGTCCTGGACCGCCGGTTCAACCCTCGGCGCTGCCTGCTGGCGCTCGAAATTGTCGAGCCGCTGTCGCTGGCGCCACAAGCGGGCGCGGTAGAACAGGTAGGTCGGAAGCCAGCCGAGCAGGAAGGTCAGGCCGATCAGGAACGGCACTTTGATGTCCGCCTGAATGTCGCCCCACAGGTTCAGGGTGACGTCGTGCCAGTTACGGCTGGCGAGGATCGCCAGGAAAAAGACGATCACGACCAGGAATAAAGTCTTCAGGAACCGCATTGGACGGCGCTTTAGGCGAGGCGCGGAGCCATGACCAGCGCGGCGTTCGTCGTGAGACAAGCCCGCTTTGCCGCAGCACAGGCAGCAACCCGTTGAGCGAATTGCCCCTCAGGGTCACACCTTGCGTTGGGTGAGGGGAGTTTCGTTGGAAAAGCCGCATATTCTGGGCCTTGGTGCCTTCGCGCTGCTCGCCACGGCGGCGCTTGCCGTGCGTGGGCCGGAGCCGCAGAAGCCTGTTCAAACGGTTCCGAAATCGCATATCCGGCTTGCGGCGCTGTCGACCGACGCGCGCCAGGACGTCGATTATGCGGCCATCGACCGCCGTCTCCAGCGTCTCAGCGAGCAGCGCTCGGTGGTCGGCCTGGCCGTCGGGATCGTCGAAAACGGGCGGATCACCTTCCTCAAGGGTTACGGCGAGACGCAGGCCGGATCGGGCGAGCCGGTAACACCCGAGACCGTGTTCCGCTGGGCGTCCGTGTCAAAGGGCGTCGCCGGGACGATGGTCGCCAAGCTCGCCGAGCAGGGCAAGGTCAATCTGAACGGTCCGGTCGCGACCTACGTGCCGACGCTGAGGCTTCCGGCGGCGGCCGAATATCGTGCGACGGTCGGCGACATGCTGAGCCATCGGCTGGGGCTGTACCGCAACGCCTATGACAATAAGCTCGAGGAGGGGCAGCCGACCAAGCTGCTTCGCCAGACGCTCTCTCAGCTCAACCTGATCTGCCCGCCCGGGACCTGCTGGAGCTACCAGAACGTCGCCTATGACGGCGCGTCCGAACTCGTCGAGAACATCACCAAGCAGTCCTACGAACGCTCGGTGAAGCAGATGCTGTTCAACCCGATCGGGATGACCGGCGCGACCATCTCGATGAACGGCCTTACTAGCTCGAAGAGCTGGGCCAGGCCGCACGACACGGGGCGGCGTCCGCTGGAGCTCAACGACAATTACTATCGCGTCCCGGCCGCCGGCGGCGTCAACAGCAACATCAAGGAAATGGCGCTGTGGATGATCGCGCAGATGGGCGAGATGCCCGACGTGCTTTCGCCGCAGCTGCTTCAAACCGTCCATGCGCCGCTGGTGAAGACTCCGGGCGAGCGCAGGCGGCTGCGCAAGTTCCTCGAGCGGCTGGGCGAGGCCGACTACGGCTATGGCTGGCGGAGCTATGACTATGCCGGGCACCGCATCGTCGGGCATCGCGGCGGAGTCGCCGGATATCGCTCGCTGATCCTGTTCGATCCGAACAAGAAGAGCGGCGTCGTGGCGCTGTGGAACAGCAACACCAACCAGCCCGGCGGGCTCGAGTTCGAGGTGATGGACATGATCTACGGTCTCGAGTTCCGCGACTGGATGGAGCTCAACAAGTCGGGCCGTCCGGACACCAGCGAAATCGCCCGCGCCGAGCGCGACGAAGACATCTCAAGCGGCGACGGTGACGGCGGGCCGACGCGGAAGCGCAAGCGCAGCTAAGCCGCTCAGGAACTTACCTTATCCGGCGATGTTTCACCTCCATAACAGGAGGGACGAAACATGGACGCAATTACGCTTCTTCGCGACGATCACCGCAAGGTCGAGGATCTCTTCGAGCAATTCGAGAAAGCAACGGGCGATGGGCGCAAGCAGAAGCTCGCGCTGGAGATCTGCAAGGAGCTGACGATCCACACGATCATCGAGGAGGAGATTTTCTACCCTTCGATTGAGGGAAAGGTCGACGAGGACCTGTTGAAGGAAAGCTTCGTCGAGCACGACGCGGCCAAGGTGCTCATCGCCGAGATCGAGGCGGGCGGTCCGTCCGACGAATATTACGACGCCAAGGTGAAGGTGCTGAAGGAAGAGATCGAGCACCACGTCGAGGAAGAGGAGAAGCCGAAGGAAGGTCTCTTCGCGCAAACCCGTGAGGCTGACGTCGACCTCAGGGAGCTCGGCGAGCGGATACAGACGCGCAAGCAAGCGCTTGAGGAGGAAATCAAGGCGGGAGGTCTTCCAGCTCCCGAAGCGACGACTCTGGATGAGGTCGAGCTCTAGTGCGAGAACAACCGTAGACCGTCCCGCGAACATTCCGCAACGGCGCGCCAGATCGTTTCGGAAGCGGGACGGTTTTCCCCTCTGTGATTAGGTAGTTTTCCGGCGCCTGTGCTACCGGACAGTCATTGGCGCCGCCCGTTGTACATGCATGGCGCCGACGACAGCTAAGTGCGACGCTGCCGCTTGTAAGACGGAGCCGTCCATGAGCTACGAACAATTGAACTACCATCGCGAGCGCGAACAGCAGTGCCGCGAAATGGCCGAAAGCGCGGCCGATCCCGATGTCCGTCGCCGTCACGAAGAACTCGCCGACCTGCACGCGAGCAGGCTGTCCGAGGGTTTCGATTCGCGCCCTTGATTTTGCGGCCGGCGCGGGCCTCTAATCCTGCATGAGCGATGCGCCGGAAATCCGCGGGTTTTTCGACGACCAGACCAACACGATCACTTACCTGATCTGGGATCCGGTGAGCCGCGAGGCCGCGGTCATCGATCCCGTCCTGGACTATGACCCCGCTGACGGGACGGTCGACACGAGGTCGGCGGAGCGCGTCCTTCACGCGGCCGACGATGAAGGTCTGACGATCACGCACGTGCTCGAGACTCACGCGCACGCCGACCATCTTTCCGCGGCCCCCCTGTTCAAGGCCAAGACCGGCGCGAGGATCGGCATCGGCGCGAAGATCCGCGACGTGCAGAAGGTCTTCCGGCCGATGTTTTGCGCCGACGACCTCAAAGTCGACGGGAGCGATTTCGACCTGCTGCTGGAGGACGGCGACCGGGTTTCCATTGGGCAGTTGACGATCGAAGTCATCGCTACGCCCGGGCACACGGCAGCCGACGTCAGCTACCGGGCCGGGGACGCGGTTTTTGTGGGGGACACATTGTTCATGCCCGACTATGGCACTGCCCGGACCGACTTTCCGGGCGGCGATGCCCGCCAGCTCTACCGGTCGATCCACAAGCTGCTCGAGCTCCCGCCGGAGACGCGGCTGTTCATGTGCCACGACTACAAGGCGCCGGGCCGCGACGAATATCGCTGGGAGACGACGGTCGCCGACGAGCGCCACAACGTCCACCTAGCCGCCTGCCTGAGCGAGGACGAGTTCGTTCGGATGCGGGAAGCGCGCGACGCGACCTTGTCCACGCCGAAGCTTCTGTTGCCCTCCATCCAGGTCAACATGCGCGCGGGACGGCTGCCGCCGGCCGAGGAAAATGGCGTGTCTTACCTGCGGATTCCGGTGCGCCTGAAAGAGGGCACGACGCTGGGCTGAAGGCCGCAGTCAAGAAAAAGCGTAGCGATCCACTAACTTATGCACAGAAGAGTCCGACTCCCGCGAAATTCGTGCTAGTCTTCGATTTCGGTACGCGCGACTCGGGGCGTTTGAAGGGTCGGCCTGTCGTAGGTGGGGGAAGTTTTCGGATCGAACCTGTCTGCGTGCGCCGATTTCAGAGCGTTCCGCGCATACCTTGCGCCATGGTCTTCGCGACTGCGGCGCAGGCATCGGAAGGTGATGGGGCGAGGGCCTGACACCCCACCCTCCACCCGGACGGCTTTCGTTTCGTCACCTTCCGAATCCATAGGGCCGCTCTCGCGGCCCTTTTCATTTCTTCTGGTCCAAGAAAAACCGCTGCCCGCGGGCCTTCATCGCGCCCGTGTTGAGCCGCTCGGAGGTTTCCTCCGCCGCCTCGGGCGTCAGCCGGACGTCGACCGCGTCCGGCCCTGTTACGGTTACCGTGCCGTCTTCGGCGTCAACCTCGCTGGGCTCATCGTAGATTGTTCTGTCGGGCATGATTGGGACTTCAGTTGTTGGGGAGCAGCAGTGATCAAACGTGCGCAAGCCATTGCTGTTTCGCTCGTTGCGGACGCGAAGCGGTAAAGCACCCTTGCCATGCCGGAGAGTAGCAAAGCTGACGGGCTAGCTCCGGGGGCCCGGAACTAGCCCAATCGGGAGGTGGTCAGGCGCCGATCAGAACGGGCGTTCCGAGGTCGGTGACCTGATAGAGCTTGGCGGCGAACTTGGCGGGCAGGCGGATGCAGCCGTGGCTGGCCGGGTGACCCGGGTTGTGCCCCGCGTGCATCGCAATCCCGTACGTGTCGATGAACTGGGCGAACGGCATCGGCGCATTGTCGTATTTTTTCGACCGATGCATCGTCTTCTTGTTAAGCACCCTGAAAATGCCCGTCGGGGTGTCGCGCCCCGGCTCGCCGCTGGAGATTGTCGCCACCGCCATCAGTTCGTTTCCACGATAGAGGTAGGCGAGTTGATCCGAGAGGCCGATCACGACACGCTCGTCGCCTGCGCTCGCGGGGACGTCGCGCCACAGATATTTGCCAGGCGCCAGATCGGTCTCTCCGAACGCGTCGAACATGTCCTGCCGCGCGATCGATGCCGCACTGGTCGCGGTCATCTGCGCTTCGACCGTTTCGACCGAAGCACTTGCCGGAGGGATGCTAAATGCGCAGACGGCCGCAGCCGCAAGCGCGTACGCTAGCTTCTTCATTTTCCTGCTCTTTTTGACTTGACTTTTGCCGCGATAATGCACTGCGGCCGAGTCGGGTTCCCTGTTGTTCCCATCTGTGACGAGAACGACGGGCCCAGCGATGTTCATCCCGCGCGCCCGAACGCCCGCCCGCGACGCCCGGCGGCACAACCAGCCGGCTGCCTGAACGTTCTCCTCGAGCAAAGGAGAATGCGATGACGTCCTCTGATGACCGGAAGGGCCGCGACCCGCTCCCGATGCCGCAGGGCGAAAAGGCGCGGACGAACGCCTAGCCGTCGACCGGCGCGGAGTTCTCGCGTTCGCTGGCCTCGATCGGCGCCGCGGCGATCAGGAAGGCGCCGGTGGCGACGAAGCTGACCGCAAGAATCCACGAGAAGGTGGCGATGATCTCGCTGGTTGGCCCGAACAGCCCGGCGACGATCAACGCGATCGGCAAGCCCGCCAGAAGCATCACGGCGAGCAGAAAGTCGGTTGCCGCCGTGAGCACGAACCATCCCTGTAGCGGGTCGCTCGACCGGCTCGCGGCGAAGGCGAGCGCCGCCGCCCGGACGACGAGCCAGAGGATGACCATGTTGAGCACCGGGAAGAAGCCGGCGCCCGGATCGACGACCAGGCGGAATCCGGCGAGGATTGTCGCGGCCCCGGCGATCGCGGCGCTTGGCCGATGGATCCGGCGGGCCATGGCCGCGACGAACTCAATGGCGCCGCCGACGAGGAGCAATGAGCCGACAACCAGGCGGCCCGGCATCTCATCTTCCAAAGGAAGCAGAGCAGCCGCGACCGCCAGCAGCAAGATCAGCAGGCCGGCGATGCGGATGATCTGTTTTCGAGCCGTGTCGGACATTCAGCCCTCCGTCGCGCCTTGCCAAAACCAGTTTGTTACGGGGGCGGTTCCGTCAGGCTGCCTTGTCGAGCTTGACGCCCTCATCCTTGTTGGCGCCGAGCCAGTGACTGAGATCCCGGCCAAGAAGCAGGCCTAGCCTGGCGACGTCGTCACGCAGCGTTCCGCGGATTTCCTTCACGAATGATTCGCGCAGCCGCACTGGCGGAGCGGGAACGCGATTCCATTCGAGCAGGGCTTTCCGAGCAGTCATCAGCTTGCGCGACATTTTCGACGGCTCCTTGTGCGGAGCCGAAGCGACCCGCTTGCGGAACTTTTCGCCGGCGAGAACGGTGCGTGCCACCGGCGGCCGCTTCAGCAGCCGCTGAAGCCAGCCGAAGCGGTAGCCATGCCGCGCCCGCTGCTTGCGCGCCTTGAGAAGTGGGGCGTCGGGCAGGCCGAGGAATTCGAGAAGCCCGGCATAGGTCTTCTCCTGGTCTGCCTTGAGATCGTCGAAGATCACGACATGGCAGCGCTCGCGTCCAAGCACGTCGAAGAAGCGCGCGACATGTTTTCCGAGGCTGGCGACCTCGTCGTAGATGAGTTGCCTCGACTCGACGCAGGTGCGTGGGATCTTCCTCCCGGCGCGCCGGTCCTCGATCAGCCGCCATGCCGTCTCGAGGTCGGGCGCCGTCTCATCGCCCTGGTAGCTGAGGCGCTGATGCAGCGAGGGGAGGAGTTCGAGCGGGTCACGAACCGCGATGACGAACTTCGCGTCAGGCCATAGGCGCAGCACGGGCAGCAGGCGCTCCGGAGTGTAGAGGTAGGACACCGACCCTTCGACCATCGCTTTGGAGGCGGGGTCGATCCGCGCGAAATAGCGGTCGAGATATTCGGCGCGCACGGTCTGGCGAAGCTCGTCGGGATCTAGCCCGTTCAAGTCGAACTGAGAGAAGTAATGCGGTTCCTTGACGCTGGAAAAGCTGACCGCGGGATGGTCGCGGAGCATTCGGGCGATCGTGGTCGTGCCGCAGCGAGGCGCTCCGACGACGCAGACGAAATGCTGATCGGGCCAGTCGCTGGCCACGGATGTTTTCGCAGCTGATCGCATTTGCTTGCCGTTACTAATGATTTTAGGCGAAAAAAGGTCAGCGACGTTGCGAGTCCCGCGCTCCTAGAGCGCATCAGGGAGGCCGAACCGCTTGCGCCAGGCCATATCGAGCAGGTCCTGAACCTCGGCATGCTCCTGCATGTAAGCTGCGAAGAAGGGGCAGATCGGGATCACCTTCAGCCCGCGTTCCCGCGCCGCATCGAGCGCGAAACGGATCAGCTTCGTGCCCACTCCCTGGCCTTCGTGCGCTTCCGGCACTTCGGTGTGAGTGAACATGATCCTGCCCGCGGGAAGCGTATATTCCGCGATCGCGAAGCTGCCGTCGCCGAGGTCGATCTCGAAACGGTTGCGCTCGGGATTGTCGCGGACGATCAATCGGTCGAGGTCCATGGAACGGGGCTTAGCGCCTCATCGGCCTGTCGTGCTAGGGTCGGCCCATGCGACGAGGCTCAGCAGTCCGGATCATTGCCGCGATTGCAGCTTCGATCGGCTGGGCCGGTATCCTGCTCCAGCTCTGGCTGCTGACGCGCAATATGGGCTTCGCTCACGGGCTGTGGCGCTTCCTCGGCTTCTTCACGATCCTGACGAACATGGGCGCGGCGGCGGTCGCCACGGCGCTGGCTTTGGGCCGAACTCATGGGCTGGGCGGCGGCCGCGCCCGGTTGATGGCGGCGACGTCCATACTGCTCGTCGGTCTCGTATATTCGGTCGCGCTGCGGGCGCTGTGGAACCCGACCGGGCTACAAAAGGTCGCCGACGTCGCGCTGCATGATGCGACGCCCCTCCTGTGGCTGGCGCTATGGCCGTTGGCGCCGCACACGCGCCTCGAGTGGCGCGAGATCGGATGGGCGTTGCTGGGGCCGGCGCTCTACGTCATTTATGCGATGGCGCGCGGGGTGATCGAGGGCTGGTACGCCTACTGGTTCCTCAATCCGTCCGCTCAATCTCCGATCGAGCTGCTCCTGAACACTTGCGTGCTGCTCTGCGTTTTCGCGCTGGCGGCTGCGTCGCTGATTGCAATCGATCGGCTCTT
>DASUVP010000133.1:0-3953 GCA_036378895.1 Sphingomicrobium sp. | reverse complement strand
GTCGGGACGCCGGCGAGGATCTCGAGCAACGGCTTGATCACCGCGCGAGCCTTCGGCGCCGCATATTGCGTAAGATAGATGGCGCTCATCAGCCCGAGCGGGATGGCGACGATCATTGCGATGATCGCGCCGATGAGGATCGTGCCCCAGAACAACGGGATCGATCCGAAGGCGCCCGACGACCCGGCCTGGTCGGCACGGATCGCCATCTGCGGGCTCCAGGTCAGGCCGAACAGGAAGTCGGACGCCGGCACGAGCTGGAAGAACCGCACCGATTCGAACAGCAGCGAGAGGACGATTCCGAGCGTCGTGAAAATCGCGATCATCGAGGCCGCGATCAGCAGCCCTTGCATCCACCGTTCTACGGAGGTACGCGCCCGGAACTCCCGGTCCCTCCTGCGCAACACGAGCAGCCCGCCCGCTCCCAGCGCGATAAGGATCGCCGCGATCCCGCCGATCCCCGCATAGGTCTGCTCAGCTTCCAGAACTCGCGGCGCGAGTGCGGTCGACTCCGGATTGAAGCCGGCCTCGATCTCGCGATGCGCGATCTGTCTGGCTTCGGCCAGGATCGAGTCGCGCTGCATCTCGAAATCGGGAAGCGCCTGGCCTTCAGGGGTCGAAAGAACGGCCTGGTTGACCAGCCGGGTCTGCATCGGCGCCCAGGCCGCGAGGACCAGCAACGCGGGCGCAAGCACCCAGATTGCAGCGTGGACAGCATGGTAGGTCGGCAGGGAGTGCAGCCGCCCGCTCGAGCGAAGACGCCCGGCGCCCGTATAGGCGATCCCGCCGACCGCGAGGGCGATCAGCAGGACCCCGATGAAGGCAATCCCGAGCGTCATGTTTCTACTTGAGCGTCGCGGGATCGAGCGGCTTCAGCTCGCTCGCCTGCTTGCCTGACGCTGCGGCATCCGCAGCGCCCAGCGGAACGAGGCCGCGCTGCTCGAGCGGACCGCCCTTGCCCCAGGACTTGGCATAAGCCGCGGCGAAATCGCGAAGGGCCGGCTTGGCCGCCAGGTGCTCGCCTTTGATGTAGATGTAGAGCTTGCGAGCGCCCGGGTAGCTGAGGTCGGCGATCGTCGCTTCGGTCGGCGAGACGCCGTTGATTTGGACCGGGCTGACCTTGTCCGCATTCTCCTCGAGGAAGGAGTAGCCGAGAATGCCGATCGTGCCCGGGTCGGCGGTCACCTTCTGGACCAGCAGGTTGTCATTCTCTCCGGCCTCGACGAACGCACCGTCCTCGCGGACCTTGGTGCAGACGTCCTTGTGCTTCTTCTCATCCGACTCCTTGAGCGCCTTCATGGCGGGGTCGGTGTTGCAGCCCTTCTCGAGGTAAAGCTCAACCAGGCTGTCACGCGTGCCGGAGGTCGGAGGCGGGCCGAGAACGCGGATCTTGATCGCCGGCAGCGCCGGGTTGACGTCCTTCCAGGTCTGCGCGGTGTTGGCGCCCTTGCCGAACGGATTGGCGGCGAGCGCCTTGTAGATATCCGCCTGCGTCAGGTTGAGCGGCTGTCCGCCCGCTGCCTGGATGAAGGTCAGGCCGTCGATGCCGACCGGCAATTCAATGACGTTCTTGACGCCGGCCGCGAAGCAGCTTTCGTACTCGCTCTTCTTGATCTGCCGCGAGGCGTTCTCGATGTCCGGGAAGTTCGCTCCGACGCCGCCGCAGAACAGCTTCATGCCCGCGCCCGTGCCGGTCGATTCAACGACGACGCTGACGTTGGGATTGTCGCGCTGGAACTGTTCGGCGACCGCCGTGGTGAAGGGGTAGACAGTCGACGATCCGACCACTTTTAGAGCCTGCTTGGCTCCGCCGCCTTCACTTCCGCCACTTCCGCATGCCGCAAGCGCCGCCGCGAGCGGCAGCGCAATCATGATCTTCTTCACCAGCGAGACTCCCGTTTCGGTGGAAGTCCCCTAGCGGCGGTTCAGCGACCGCTTCGTGACAGCCTCATTGCACTTTTGTGACAACGCCCTCCGGCGCGGCTCCTAAAAGAGGGTCGTCAGATAATAGAAAAGCGCGGCGACGGTCGCCGACGCCGGGATGGTTATAACCCAGGCGGTCATGACATTGCCCGCGACCTGCCAGCGGACGGCCGATGCCCGCCTGGCCGCTCCGGCGCCGATGACACAGCCGGTGATCGTGTGCGTGGTCGACACGGGGATGCCGAGCCAAGAGGCGGTGAACAGCATCACCGACCCGCCCATCGAGGCGCTGAACCCCTGGTGCTGGTCGAGCTTGGTGATGCGCGTGCCCATCGTCTCGATGATCTTCCAGCCGCCCGACAAGGTGCCGAGACCGATCGCAACATAGCAGGCGAGCGCGACCCAGTGGGGGACGTGGAACTCGCCCTCCATATTGCCGGTCGAGTAGAGCAGCACCGCGATGATTCCCATCGTTTTCTGGGCGTCGTTGAGCCCGTGGCCGAGCGAATACATCGCCGACGAGATCAGGTGCAGCACACGGAATGCGCGGTCGGCTCCGGCGGCCGTGGCACGCACTCCAAGCCAGCTCGTGGCGAGCATGATCAGCATGGCGAGGATCATGCCCAAGGTCGGCGAAAGGACGATCGCGACCAAGGTCTTGTTGAGGCCCGTCCACTGAATGCCGGTCAGGCCCGCATGCGCGACTCCGGCGCCGACGAGACCTCCGACGAGCGCGTGGCTCGACGACGAGGGTATGCCCTTCAGCCAGGTGACGACGTTCCAGAACATGGCGCCGATCAGGGCGCCGAAGACGACCGCAGGAGTGACGAGGTCCTTGTCGATGATGCCCTTGCCGATCGTGTCCGCGACCCGGTGCAGCTCAGGAACGGCGAGGGCGAGGAAGTAGGCGGCGAAGTTGAAGAAAGCGGCGAAGGCGACGGCCGTGACCGGCTTCAGGAGCCGCGTGGCGACGACCGTCGCAATGGCGTTGGCGGCGTCATGCAAGCCGTTCAGGAAGTCGAACGCAAGCGCAATGATGATCAGTCCGACAAGCAACGGAAAGGCGAGCTCGTGCATGGTACTTGCTCCGCTCGCCTAGGCGTAGTCGATTACGATGCCGTCGATATTATTGGCGACGTCCTCGAACGCGTCCGTCACTTTCTCCAAATGCCTCAGGATCTCACGGGTTACCGCGAATTGCAGGGGATCCTGCCGAGCGATCTCCCGGAATGCGCGCTTCAGGCCGGCCGCATGGACGTCGTCCGCCTTGCCCTCCAGCCGGACCAGACGCTCGGTCAGCTGATGGAGCCGCGGACCGTTCTTGTTGACGTCGCGCAGGAGAGGGATCGCCTCGTGCGTCACCTTTGCCGCCTCGACGATCAGTGAGACGATGTCCTTCATCTCCGGGCGAAGCTGCTGGACCTCGTAGAGGTCGATGGCCCGCGCCGCGGCGAGCATTTCGTCGATGGCATCGTCCATCGACCCGATCAGCGAGGTGATGGCCCCGCGATCGAACGGCGTCAGGAACGTCCTGCGCACCGTGGTCAGGACGTCGCGGATCACGTCGTCGGCGACATGCTCGCGATCCTGGATCGTCCTCAGGCACTTCTCGGTCGAGCCACCGTCGTCCGCCAGCTGCTGAAGGGCGTCCGCGGCTGCCGCGAGCATCGCGGCGTGCGCTTCGAACATGCCGAAGAAGTCGCCCGTCTTGGGCAGCAGGCGCTGAAACCAACCGAGCATGAAAATCCCCTGAGAACGCGACGCGCGAATCTGGCGAGCGGCGGTTAGCCGCTTGGCTTGTTTATGACAATCTTATGACAGAAAGGTCGATCAGAAGCTGGCGCTGACCAATATCGAAGCGATGTGGTCGCGGTAATCCTCGCCGCCCCGCACGAAGCCGTACTGGCTTAGATAGCCGGCCTCTATCGTGACATTTTTCGCCAAAGGCGTGTTGATCGCGATCAGGTTGCGCATTCGGTCCAGCCCATCCTGCCTCTGAAACGCAGTGGTGTTCAGATTCAAGAACGTCT
>DASUVP010000132.1:0-11505 GCA_036378895.1 Sphingomicrobium sp. | reverse complement strand
CGCATCTGCTCGCGGTCCTCGCAATTGCGCCGGAAGAGGATGAAGCCGGCCGGATCGGAGTCACGAAAAAAGTCGCGCTCGTCCGGACTGATTTCCGTTCCTTCGAGCCCGTAGATCGCTGCCTGCATCAGTTCGCCACGAAGCAATTCTCGCCGGCGACCTTGAGCGCCTGGCACGCCTGCTTGGCTTCCGCGGGCGACGAAGCCGACGCCCGCAGGCGGATGCCCCCGGAGAAGGGGATGATCAGCTTGTTCATCGCCGCAACCGACGGGAAGCGCGCCGACAAGGCCGACCAGGCACGTTCGGCCTGGGCGCGGTTGGCGAAGGCGCCGAGCTGGATAACGCTGCCCTTGCCGCCGGTCGGCTGAGCGGAAGCCGTTTCGGCGGGCTTCGGAGTCTCCGCGGGCTTGGGTTCGGGCGCCGGCTTGGGCGGCGCGGCAACGGGCTGCTCGGGCAGGCGGCTGAGGTCGAGCTGGGCATCGGTATCCTCGCCCGCGCTTGTCTGGAACGCCGTTTCGCTTTCACCAGCCACGTCGAGCCCGCCGGGATCGGTCGGCTTGACCTTGTAGGGTTTGGGATCGGCGCGGATCAGCTCGGGCGCACCGGCAGTGTCGCTTACGTTCTGCCGCCCGAGCCAGAAGAAGGTGGCGAAGACTAAAGCCGCGGCGAGCAGGACGACGAGGAGCGCCGCGAGCATGCGCCTTGCCGGCATTCCGCGCGGGCCGTCCTCATCGTCAACCGCCTCGAGCCACGGCAGTTGCTCGTCATAAGCCGACCGGCTGTCGCTCATCCCAGCTACCCCTCCGTGCTCCCGCCACGTCGACGACCACGCAACTCTGCCCGATCGCCCTCATCCGCTGGCAAAGCACTTCGGAATGCGCCTGTGAAGTGGTTCCGATCTGCAGCCGGTAATAAACCCGCCCGTTCCGAAGCGAAGGAATGTCGGTCACGACCGCGGGAAGCTTCTGCATCGCCGGGAACGCCTTGGCGAGCCTGGACCAGGCGACCTTCCCCTGACGCAAGCTCGAATAGGTTCCGACGCGGACCATCCGGCCCGACGCACCCGCGGACTCCCACGGGTTGGAAAATTGGAGCGCCTTCTTCTCAGGCTCCGCCTTCGCGGTTGCGGCCGAAGGCCTGGCTCGCTTGGCCCGGACGGGCGCCGGCTTCCTCGCAGTCCTCCGCGCCGGCGGAGACGAGCTGATCGCCGGCGGCACGTCTTCCTGTTGGCGGATCACGACCGGAGGCTGCAAGGGCGCGGGCTCGACCTGCGGCATGGGCAGCGGCTCGACTTCCGGGACGACCGGCTCCACCGGCGCCGGCAAGGGGAGCGCCGTCGTAACCTCGGGCCTCGGCTGACTCGTCTCGGTCGGAGCGAGCGTGCGGTTCATGCCGAACCAGAAGGACACCGCCGCGATCGCTGCGACGGCCAGCAGGGCCAGTCCGGCCAGCCACCACCGCCCGCCGGACTTCTTCGGCGAGTGTTCATCGGTCAGCCACGGTAGCCGGTCGACATCCGGCGCGAAAACGTCCCCCATCGGCTCAGCGCATCTCCTCGGTGGCGGTCACGCCCATCAGGGCGAGCCCGCTGCGTATGACCTGTCCAATGCCTAGCGCGAGTTCCAGCCGAGCGCGAGAAAGTTCTGGGTTATTTTCAACGAGGAAGCGGCGATCCGGATCGTCGTTGCCGCGATGCCACAGCGCATGGAACGCGGCCGCCAGATCGTAGAGGTAAAAGGCGATCCGGTGCGGTTCGTGAGCCATGGCCGCGCCCTCGATCATTCGCGGATATTGCGCCGCCAGCTTCACCAGCGCGATCTCCTCCTCGTCGAGCAGATCGAGGTTGGCCGGAGCATCGAGGCTGACCCCCGCGTCCGCCGCCTTGCGCTTCAGCGAGCTGATCCGCGCGTGGGCATATTGAACGTAGAAGACCGGATTGTCCTTCGACGCCTCGACCACCTTGGCGAAGTCGAAATCCATCTGCGCGTCATTCTTGCGCGTCAGCATGCTGAAGCGGACGACGTCCTTGCCGACTTCCTCGACCACCTCGGCCAGGGTCACGAAGCTTCCCGACCGCTTGGACATCTTGACCGGCTCGCCGTCGCGCAGGAGCCGCACCATCTGCACGAGCTTCACATCGAGCGCCGGACGGCCCGCCAGGGCTTCGACCGCGGCCTGGGTGCGCTTGACCGTGCCGGCATGATCGGCACCCCAGATGTTGATGAGCTCCGCGGAATTCTCGAGCTTTTGCAGGTGGTACGCCGTGTCCGCGGCGAAATAGGTCCAACTTCCGTCGGACTTCTTGATCGGCCGGTCCTGGTCGTCTCCGAACTGCGTCGAACGGAACAGCAGCAACTCCCGAGGCTCCCAGTCCTCGACCGTCTTGCCGCGCGGGGGCGGCAATGTCCCGGTGTAGACGAACCCCTTCTTGTCCAGCTCTTCGAGGGCACGGTCGACCGCTCCCGATTCCTGGACCTCGCGCTCAGACGCGAACAGGTCATGGTGCACGTCGAGCAAGGCGAGGTCATGGCGTATGAGATCGAGCATCGCCGCGACAGCGCGCTGCTTGAAGAGGTCGAGCCACTCGGCTTCCGGCGCCTGGGCGTAGCGGTCGCCGAACTCCGCAGCGAGCGCGGTTCCAACCGGCACGAGATAGTCGCCCGGGTACAGGCCTTCCGGAATCTCGCCGATGTCCTCGCCTAAGGCCTCGCGGTAGCGCATGTGCAACGACCGTGCGAGGACGTCCACCTGCGCGCCCGCGTCGTTGACGTAATATTCCTTGGTTACCCGGAAGCCCGCGGCCTCGAGCAAGCGGGCCAGAGTGTCCCCGACTACCGCGCCCCGGCAATGGCCCATGTGCATCGGCCCCGTGGGGTTGGCCGAGACGTATTCGACGTTGACCCGCTCGTTATCGCCGATCTTCGAGAGGCCGTAGCTTTCGCCCTTGACCAGGATGGAGCGGAGTTCGTTGCGCCAGGCATCGTCAGACAGCCGCATGTTGATGAAACCGGGGCCGGCGATCTCAACCGCGGTCACCTCGGGCAACGCTTCGAGCTTGGGCGCGATCGCGGAAGCGAGAGCCCGCGCTTTGGTGCCCGCGCCCTTCGCAAGGACCATCGCCGCATTGGTCGCAAGATCACCATGCGACGGATCGCGAGGCGGCTCGACGCTCACCGCGCGCCGGTTCAAATCCCCGGGCAGTACGCCCTCGGATTGCAATTCATCGAGGACTCCGTCGAGGAGCGCGGCATAGCGTGCGTAGAGGCTCAATTTTGGACCATTCGTGGGAAAGCCGCGGCTCTAGCGCAGCCGTGCCAGCGCGTCACGCCCGCTTCGGAAATCTGCCCCGAACGGGCGCTGGTCTCGATTTGGCACAGATTTGTTATCGTAGGTTAGAATTCAGTAAATAAAGAATTAACGCCGGGCCCGAAAATGCGATAAATACAGGGAGCTAGACGATTCGCGCTTCTGATGGGGTGGCGAGTCCCGCTACGTACCGAAGGGAGTTTGTAATGAGATTCGTTTTGCACTCGGCGATCGCTGCAGCGGCTCTCGCTGTCGCTGCGCCGGCTTCGGCGGCGATCATCTTCGATTTCAACACCGGGCTGCTGACGGTCGACAGCACGACCACGGTCGGTGACAGCACCACGATCGATTTCAGCGGCTTCGCTCCGAACACTCCGCCGATCCCCGGCCTGACGTCCTCGCTGACGCTGACCTTCCAGGGCCTGAGCGGTAACAACTATCTGTTCGATTACCTGCTGACGAATACGTCTACCAGTCCGATCGACGCGTCGCGGGTGACGGTATTCGGGTTCACGAGCATCACTCCGAATCCCAACCTCACCAATTCTTTGGTCACGGGCGCTTTCGGGACAATCGCCAGCGGGAATCTCCCGGGCGGGACCGACCTCGAGCTTTGCGCAAAGAACGGGCAGAACAACAATTGCGCCGGCAGCACGGGCGGCCCCGGTATCGGTCAGTCCGGTTCGGGCACTCTTACGATCGCGTTCGACACGCTCAACTCACAGATCACCTTGGGCGGTTTGACGGTGCGCTATCAGGGGATCGACTCCACCGCGCTGGGCATCACCGGCGGATCGGCCATCGGCACTCCGACGCCGCCCGTCCCGGAACCGGCGACCTGGGCCATGATGCTGATCGGCTTCGGTGCGACGGGCTACGCCCTTCGTCGCCGCCGGAAGCCGGCGATCGCGCAGCTCGCCTGATCATGCGTTCCGCTTGATGCCACCCCTGCCGGGTAGCATTTAGCGAATTGAGCCCGCCTCTCCAGGCTTTGGAGAGGCGGGCTTCATCTTGTGGGGCCCGCCGCCTTCTACGCGACACCGGGGGTGGCGGGTCCCACCAAGTCGAAGTCGTCGAAAGTTCGCGTTGCGGGGTCCGCTCCTCGATGAGCGACGCGACGGCGCGGACCCCACCCGAAATCTAGAATCGATCGGGCAAGTCGACGGGGCCGACCAGCTCCTCATGACGGGCGACCGCAAAGCGATCGGTCATTCCGGCAATGAAGTCCCCGATCGTCCGCAGCCGCTGCACCGCATCCTCGTCGCGGCGCCAGCCTTCGGGGAGTTGTGAGGGATCGTCACGGTAAGCGGCGAACAGCCCGGCAACCACGCGTTGCGCTTCGACCCGTACCGGCACGAGCGCCGATGCATTGTAGAGGCGGTCGTAGAGGAACCGCTTGAGCACCCTCTCCTTCTCCGCAAGCTCTTCCGAAAAGCCCGCCAGCTGCCGTCCAGCGGATCGAACCTCCTCCACGCTTTCAACCCCGCTCTCTTCGATCCGGCGGCGGGTTTCGCCGATGAGATCGCCGACCATCGTTCCGATCTGGTCGCGGACCAACGCGCGCAATTTCTTGTCGATCGAAAGCCCCGGATGCCGCCGCTCGATGTCCGCCCAGTGCCCCTTAACTATGGGGACCTCGATTAGCTCGTCGAGATCGAGAAGCCCGGCGCGGAGCCCATCGTCGATGTCGTGGTTGTCATAGGCGATATCGTCGCCCACCGCGGCGACCTGCGCTTCAAGTGAAGGCCAGCGGTCGAGCTCGAGGTCGAAGGCGGCGTTGGCCTCTGCCAGCGCCCAGCTCGGCGCCGGGATCGGCCCGTTATGCTTGGCGAGACCCTCCAGCGCTTCCCAGCTGAGATTCAGGCCGTCGAAGCCCGGATAGGGAGCCTCCAGCTTGGTGACGAGCCGAATGCTGTGGGCGTTGTGATCGAACCCGCCCGCGTCTGCCATCGCCTCCGTCAGCGCGTCCTCGCCGGCGTGGCCGAACGGCGGATGGCCAAGGTCGTGAGACAGGCACAAGGCTTCCGTCAAATCCTCGTTGAGCCCGAGCACACGCGCGACCGTCCTGCCGATCTGGGCGACTTCGATGCTGTGGGTGAGGCGGACGCGATAATGGTCGCCGTCCGGAGCGACGAAGACCTGCGTTTTGTGCCTCAGCCGGCGGAAGGAAACGGAATGGATGATCCGGTCGCGGTCGCGCTGGAAGATGTCGCGAGGCCCGCGCGGAGCAGTGTCGACTTCCGGATGGGCCCTGCCGCGCGACGTTGAAGGCTGCGCGGCAAGTTTCGAGGTCATTCGGGGGGCAGTTTCCTGATCGCCTGGCCGGCTTTGCTGCTCCACGTAAAGGCGTCAATCCGGACCGACGCAAGGTCGTCGGCGAAAATATTCGCCTCTTCACTGTTGCGGAACGGGCCGATCAGCAGCCGCGCCTTTCCCGGCTCTTCGAAGACATAGCCGCTGATCCCTTCGAACAACTCATTATTGCGGCTCTTCATCCGATTGAACTGCCCGGGGAGGTCGGACGCGTTTGGACCGCTCGCAAGCTGGATCCAGATCTTGCGGCTCGTGTAAATGCTCGCCGCGTCGGATCTCACCTGCTGCCTCGTCGCGATCGCAGGAAGCGACACCGACGCGACTTGCTGACCGTCGGACTGAGGCGGCGGCGCGGCCGGCGCTGGCGGCGAATTGACGTGGGTGGCCTGTGCCAGCCACTGCTCGATCGAGCCGATCCGGTCCTCGCCCTGCGGCGGCTGCGGCGTCGGATTGCGCTGGATGATCTTTACGGCATCCATCGTCACCGGCGGCCGCGATGCGACCTGGGTATCCAGCGAGTTCGGGAAGATTCCTAGGTTCACCGCGGCGACCTTCTGGTCGGAGCGCAGCGCGGGCAGCTTCCTGAAGAAATAGGCCATGTTCGAGGAGGAGCCCGGCATCGCCGCTTCGATGGCGCTCTTGGCCCCGTTGGCATCGCCGGTCAGCGCAAGGACGAAGGCGCGCGTGCGCGCCGCCGCTGCGTCTCCGCGCGCCATGAGCGGCGCAAGCATCGACAACGCCTCGGCTTTGTTCCCGCTAATCGCCAGGCTGAGCGCCAGCCGACGGCGCGCCTCGTCACCATCGCGCCCGGACAAGGCCGCGCGGTAATCAGCCTGGGCCTGCGCGTGCTGGCCGATCAAATCGTAGGCGAGGCCACGATCAGCGCCAATCATCGCCTGCGTGGCGCCGCGCTGACTGGCGCTAGCGAAATATTGCAGGGCAGCGTTGCCATCGCCCTCCAGCGCCAGCGCCGCGCCCATTCCGGCCTGCGGCAACGGGCTCGTGGGCCAGACCTCCTCGGCGCGGCCGAAAAATCCCGCCGCCGCCTGACTGTCCCCGAGCGCGAGCGACGCGCGCCCGGCTCCGACCAGCGCCTCGAAGCTGTTGGGGCTCGAACCGAGCGTCTTCATGTTGCGCGCCAGTGCGTCGGCAGGGCTTTCGCCTCTGCCGCCAACTGCGATTTGCGCGTCTGCAGTCGCAGGAACGCCTGCGAGAACCGCACCCACCACCGCCATGATCACCGACGCTACGCGAATGCGGTCGGATCCACCCTTTGCCATGAAAACCCCCATGGCAGACTGGAGCTTGCGCAAAGCTTGCTGCCTAGAGAGTTAACGCCGAGACGTTGCCCACAGGCGGCGAGCCGCCCGTCGGCCCACAAGCGCTACTGGTTGTTCTGCCGGTTGAGGAAGCGCGGGATGTCGATCGGATCGCGGCGATAGCTCGGCGTCGATTCGTCATCGCTGACCTGCGCCTGCGCGGCGCCGCGGGCGATATTCGACATCCGTTCGAACAACGTACCGCCCGTCTCGCGGACCTTCGGCTTATCCTCGGCCGGCACGTCCTCGCCGGTCGTCACTTCGTCTTCATCGGCCGGCGGAGCGATCGGCGCGGAACCAACCGGAGCGGTCAGCACGTCGTCGCTGTCGAGCAGAAGCTCCTCGCCCTCGTCCATTTCGTCGGTGAGCTCGAGCGTCTCGTCTTCCTCGATTTCGAGCTCATCCTCGATCGCCGTCACCGGAGCAGGCGTCGGAGCGGGAGTAACGGTCGCAACCGGAGTGGCCCGCGGGAAAGCGAAGACCTTACCGGGCTGCGGCTGAACGGCGGCATCCGCCTCGATGCCGGTCGCGACGACCGAGACGCGGATCTTGCCGTCGAGATCGTTGTTGAACGCCGAACCCCAGATGATGTTCGCATCGGGATCGACCAGCTCCTTGATGTGGCTGGCGGCTTCGTCGACCTCCATCAGGCGCATGTCCTCGCCACCGGTGATCGAGATGATGACGCCCTTGGCGCCCTTCATCGAAACGCCGTCGAGCAGCGGGTTGGAAATCGCCTTTTCGGCGGCTTCGATCGCACGATTGTCGCCGGCCGCTTCTCCGGTGCCCATCATCGCCTTGCCCATCTCGCCCATGACCGAGCGGACGTCGGCGAAGTCGAGGTTGATGAGACCGGGCATGACCATCAAATCGGTGATCCCGCGAACGCCCTGCTGGAGGACCTCGTCCGCCATTTCGAACGCTTCCTTGAAGGTCGTTTCGGAATTGGCGAGCCGGAACAGGTTCTGGTTCGGAATGACGATCAAAGTATCGACGTGTTGCTGCAGCTCCTCGATGCCGGAATCGGCAGAGCGGCCGCGGCGCGCGCCTTCGAACGCGAACGGCTTGGTGACCACGCCCACCGTAAGGATGCCCTTGTCGCGGGCCGCCTTGGCGATCACCGGCGCAGCACCGGTGCCGGTCCCGCCGCCCATGCCCGCAGCGATGAAGCACATGTGCGAACCGTCGAGGGCGCGCTCAATCTCGTCGAGCGTCTCTTCGGCCGCGGCGCGACCGATTTCAGGCCGCGAACCTGCGCCGAGCCCTTGCGTGATCTTGAGGCCCAGCTGGATCCGGCGATCCGCGGTCGAGGCGTTAAGCGCCTGGGCGTCGGTATTGGCGACGACGAAATCGACGCCCTGCACGTCAGCGCGCATCATGTTGGCAACGGCGTTTCCGCCCGCGCCGCCAACGCCGATGACGCTAATCCGGGGCCGTAGTTCGTCGACTTCCGGCCGGATGAAATCGATGCTCATGGACAAACCCCCTTCAAGCGCACCTATCGCGCTGATCCTCCACCGTGAATCTTCTGAATCATCGCGAGTCTCAAGCCAAGCGAAAAAGTTAACGCAACAAGAAAAAGTGAGGATGAAGTGGCTTCAAAGACTCAATCCGGCAACGGTTGTTCCTCGCCCAGGGCGACCTGTTCGATTTTCGGGACACCAATCATCCACCACAGGCCACCCGCCGCGATCACCGCCGCCGCGGCGATGAAGGCGTTTTCGTAGCCGGCGAGATCGATGATCTTGCCTGTGACGATCGGTCCCAGGATGCCGGAGAAATTGCCGAGCGCATTCTGCACTCCGACCCAGGTTCCGGTGGCTCGCGGACCCGCAAACATCTGCGCCACCGCGAAGATGTTGAGCGAGAGAGATGCCGTCGCCACGCCCGCCAGGCAAAGCCAGATCGCCAATACGGGGATCCTGTCGGCGTAGAAGATGCCAAGAATGGCCGCCGCCTGAAGAAATTGCGCCGCGATCATCATCCGGCGCCGGATAAAGTCCTCGGACTTGCCGGACCTCGTCCAGCGGTCGGAGATCGCCCCGAGGGCGAAGGCCGCGACGGCCTGCGCCGCGAAGGCGAGCGTCGCCAGCAGCGTCATCTGCGTGATCGTCAGCCCACGCTGATCGACGAGGTAGAGCGGCAGCCACGCGAGGACGAAATAGAAGCCGTAATTGCTGGCGAAGTGGGCGATCGACATCGACCATAAGGGCCAGCGCCGGATCAGCAGGCCGATGGGAACGCGCGGCCGCTCGGCCGCCGAGGAACTCGCCAGACGCTGCGTCACCCGCTGCCAGGGCAGGAGCCAGATTAGGGTCAGAAGGCCGAAGACGACGAACACGGGCCGCCAGCCGAACGAGGCCAGGATGAGACCGCCGGCAAGCGTTCCGATGGCTGGCCCCAGCGCGATTCCCACCGAAACCGCGGCATTGGCCATTCCCCGCCCCTCGGGCGGCACCTGCTCCGCGATGATCTTCGAGCTGGCAGGAAATGCGAAGCTTTCGCCGACCCCCAGCGTCAGCCTGAGCACGAGGAGTGACAGGAAGCCGCCGACGAACCCGCTGAGCAGCGTCGCCGCAGCCCACATCGCCACTCCCCAGGCAAGCAGGCGGTAGACGGAGAAGCGGTCGCACAACCAGCCGACGACCAGCTGGATCGGCCCGTACACCCAGAAGAAGGCCGAGACGGCCACGCCGAACTCGGTCGCGGTCAGGCCGAGCTCACGCTTCAACAGCGGCGCCGCGACCCCGATCGCATTGCGGTCGACATAGTTGAGGAAGACCGCCGCGCCGAGGAGCAGCACCAGCCCGCGCACCGCCCTAGCCGCCATAGGTGAACCTCAACCATTCATCACGAATGTTCACGAATGTTCGCACTGACACATGCGGGCGCAGGGGTCTCCGACAGGGTGCGATCACCCTCACTAGGAGCAAGCAGCAAGGCATCGCACGACCGGTCGACATTCCCGCAGCCAAGCAGAGCAGTTCCTATTTCGCCAGCGTTATGTTTTGTAGACGCTAGGCGATCCCTGCCTGCCGCTCGTCGAACGCCTGTTCTCGCGTCTGATGTCGTGCGCAGGATGGCCCGACATCTGCAAAGGGGAGTCAGGATGATCGACCGGCGTAGCGTTCACGGCAGCCTTGCCGCCCTTCCACTTTTCGGTACGGCAGCGGCGTTGCTCCTCGGAACGGCCGCACTAGCCCAGCAAGCCCCCGGAGCTGGGCCGTCGCAACCACCGCCAGATCGATCGACCCCTGTCGAAGCGGGCGAGCTGCGCGAGACCTGGAACGATCGGGCGAGCCAGGGTCCTCCCGTCGGCGCGACGCCCGAATTCAACGGATGGAGCATGGGCGCCGCGATGCCCCTCCCGCGCTCAGAGCATGCGGTCGCGCTGTTCGACGGCAAAATCTGGGTGCTCGGCGGCTATCCGCCGGGGCGGCTCCCGTCCAACCTCGTCCAGATCTACGATCCCGCGACCAGCCGCTGGTCGCTCGGACCAACCCTTCCGAAGCCGATCCACCACACCCACGTCGCCGCCGTCGACGGCAAGCTTTACATGATAGGCGGCGAGCTCGAGGGTGCCAGCACGGGCAAGCCCGAAGTCTACATCGCCGAAACCTGGGTCCACGATCCGGCGGTCGGGGGCTGGGCCAGGCGAGCGCCGATGCCGACCGCGCGCAGCGGCGGCGGCAAGGCGGTAATCGACGGCAAGATCTATGTTGCCGGCGGCCGTCCGCCCGGTGGCTCGGCCTTCGAGGTCTACGATCCGGCGACCGACAAGTGGGAGAAGCTCCCGAACCTGCCGACGCAGCGCAATCATCTGGCCATGGTCGCGCTGGGCGGGAAGATCATCGTCGCCGGCGGCCGCACCGGCCCGGGCGCCATGGCCGAGCGGGTCGACGTGGTCGAAATCTACGATCCCGCGACCCGCCGCTGGACCAAGGGCGCACCGCTTCCGGCGCCGCGGGGCGGCATCACCGGCGCGGCCCATGCAGGCTGCATGTTCGTCTTCGGCGGCGAGGGCGAGCGGACGCACGTGCTGGGCCTGACGCCCAATGCTTACGGCTACGATCCACGGGCCGATCTCTGGACCAGGCTACCCGATCTGCCGATCGGCGTTCACGGCCTCAAGGGCAGCGCGGTAATCGGGGGCCGGATATTCCTGCCAGGGGGCGGGATCACGCTGGGCGGAAATTCCGGTACCAATGCCATGCAGGTCTACCGGCCCACGATGCGCTGTGAGTGATTCCGATCACCAGACGATCAGAGCAGGTTCCCATCGCGGTCGCACCATTCAGCCAAGGCCCTGGTTGATGGCGAGGACTTGCTCCCTGCCAATGCGTTCCGATGCCTCAAGAGTATCAAGCGAGGACACATGTCCGCGATGGAAGAAAGTCGTCTTGTCATAGAAGCTGAAGCCAAGGTCTTCGATGTCGCCCTTCCTTGCCCGAACCGCTTCGGAAAGGTCTCTGACTTTTTCCTTGGTGAAGTCGATTGCAATCCTCTCGACCGCCAACTGGTCAGCGTCGTCACAGAGATGACGGGCGATCTTCCAGGCGGCTGATTT
>DASUVP010000131.1:0-2350 GCA_036378895.1 Sphingomicrobium sp. | reverse complement strand
GGCAAATGATGATTCTCGTTTCTTCTCGCCGCTTTTCGCGGCTTGGCGTCTTGTTGCTGGCGGCCAGCGCCATTTCGGCGATCCCGGCTTCAGCCCAGACCGCGGGTGAGCCCAAGGTCGTCCGCTTCGGGACCTGGGGCGTCGACCTTGGCACGCGCGACATGAACGTGAGGCCTGGCGACGACTTTGCGCGCTATGCCGCCGGCAAGTGGATGGACGAGACCGAGATCCCTGCCGACAAGTCGCAGAACGGCGTCGGCTCCGAGCTTGCCGACCGCAACCAGGAGCAGCTTCGCTCGATCGTCACGGGGTCGGCGACCGATAGCCAGATCGGCGCCTTCTACGCCAGCTACATGGACGAAGCGCGGCTGGAGCAACTGGACGCGGCTCCGCTGAAGGCGGACCTCGACCGGGTCGCCGCGATCAAGACGAAGGCCGAGTTCGCCAGCCATATGGCTTCGACCTTCTCCGACTTCGGCTCCACTCTTTTCGCAGCCGGCATCCTGCCCGATCCGGCGAACCCGACGATGAACATTGCGTTCGTCGGGACGTCGGGAATGGGCCTTCCGGACCGCGATTATTATTTGCTCGACAAGTACAAGCCGCAGCGGGACGCCTATCGCGCTTACATCGAGCGCACCTTCGGCCTGATCGGCACGCCCAACGCGACTGCCGCGGCAGACCAGGTCCTCGCGTTCGAAACCGAGATCGCCAAGCTGTCATGGCCGCAGGCCGAGCTTCGGGACCTCGACAAGCTCAACAATCCGATGTCGCTGGCCCAGCTTGCTGCCTATGCGCCCGGCCTCGACTGGAACCGTTATCTGACCGACGTGCGGGTGGCCTCGTCGCCCAAGCTGATCGTCGGCGACAATACGGCGGTGAAGGCGCTCGCGGCGCTTTATGACAAGACGCCGCTCGAGACGCTGAAGACGTGGCAGACGTTCAAGGTCGCCGACCAGGCCGGAAACTATCTGTCCAAACGCTTCGTCGACAACAAGTTCGCCTTCGCCAAGACGCTGACCGGTGCGAAAGAGCTCCGCCCGCGCTGGCGCCGCGGGATTGGCGAGGTCGACGGCCGTCTCGGAGAGGTCCTCGGCGAGACCTATGTCCAGCGCTACTTCTCCGCCCAGTCCAAGTCGATGATGGAAGAGCTGGTCGCCAATCTGAAGAAGGCGTCGGCGGCCCGCATCAAGGCAAACAGCTGGATGGAGGAGGCGACCAAGAAAGCAGCGCTCACCAAGCTTGCCCGGATGGACGTGATGGTCGGCTATCCGGAGAAGTTCAAAGACTATTCCAAGCTCCAGATGAAGGCCGACGACCTTTACGGCAACGTGAAGCGCAGCTCGGCCTTTGAGTGGGAATATCAGCTGAGCGACCTGGGCAAGCCGGTCGATCGCAAGAAGTGGGCGATGAGCCCGGCGACGGTGAACGCCTACAATGGCGGGCTGGAGAACAAGATCGTCTTCCCCGCTGGCATCCTGCAGCCGCCCTATTTCGATCCCGGCGCGGACGCCGCGGTCAATTACGGCGCGATCGGCGCGATCATCGGGCATGAGATCATGCACGGCTTTGACGACCAGGGCCGGAAGATCGACGAGAACGGCGCGATCCGCGACTGGTGGACCAAGGCGGACGCCGAGCGCTTCAAGGCGCTGACGACGGAGCTCGGCAAGCAATATGCCGCTTATGAGGCCGCTCCGGGCGTGTTCATCAACGGCGACCTGACGATGGGCGAGAATATCGGCGACATGTCGGGGCTCGAGGTGGCCTACGAGGCGTACAAGATGTCGCTCGGGGGCAAGCCCGCTCCGGTGATCGACGGCCTGACCGGCGACCAGCGCTTCTTCCTGTCCTTTGCGCAGGCGTGGCGCGGCGAGCAGCGCGACGACGCGATCAAGACGCAGGTCGCCAGCGACCCGCACAGCCCCCGGCGCTACCGGATCATCGGCCCGCTGCGGAACCTCGACGCCTGGTACTCGGCCTTCGACATCGGGCCGGACTCGAAGTTCTACATCGCCCCGGAGAAGCGCGTCCGCATCTGGTAATCGGCGGTCGGTTCCCCAACTGCCGATGGAATGCGCGGCCGCGGCATCGTCGGCCGCGCATTCTTTGCTACGGATGGGCCAACGGGAATTCGGCGATCGCCTCGTGATGTGGGCCGTGGCGCGACAGCTTGCTTTCGAACAAGATGAAGCTGTCGACCTCGAACGGATCCGAGCGAAGGTCCGCGTTGCGGGTGATGAAGGCGTCCACGGCCTCCGAATTGCGGCGGTTCCAGCGGGCAAGGGTGATGTGGGGCGAGAAGGCGCGGTGCTCCGGCTCCAGCCCAGCCTGCTGAAGCGCGCGTTCG
>DASUVP010000130.1:0-11661 GCA_036378895.1 Sphingomicrobium sp. | reverse complement strand
AGAACGCGCTGAAGCCTACGAGCGCGTCGTTCGGACCGAGGTGATCCCGGGCATCGAGGCGCGCAATATTCCAGGCTTCCGCCACATCGACCTGATGAAGCGCGACCTCGGCAATGAAGTCGAGTTCATGACCTGCATGTGGTTCGACAGCATCGAATCGATCAAGGCGTTCACCGGCGAGGATTACAGCGTCAGCCACGTGCCCGCGGCAGCGCAGGCCGTGCTTACCCGTTTCGACGCGCGGGCCGCCCATTTCGAGGTTCTCGACCGCCGCGAGCAATAGAGGCTAAGCCCGCCGCGTGCCGGTCAGCCGCCTCGCCTTAACCGACTTCCGATCCTATTCGTCCGCGCTGATCGAGCCCGGCGACGGCTTCGTGCTGCTGTCGGGCGAGAATGGCGCGGGTAAGACCAATTTGCTGGAAGCCGTGTCGCTGCTGAGCCCCGGCCGCGGCCTTCGCGCGGCCCCGCTTTCGGAGATGGCGCGGATCGGAGGAGAAGGCGGCTTCGCCGTCGCCGCCCGGCTTGGCGGTGTCGAGATCGGGACAGGGACGCAGCCGGCGGCCCCCGAACGGCGGCAGGTCCGGATCAACGCTGCGCCCGCTTCCGTGAATTCGCTCAGCGAATGGCTCTCCGTGCTTTGGCTCACGCCCGCGATGGACCGGCTTTTCCTCGGCTCGGCCGGGGACCGCCGCCGCTTCCTCGACCGGCTCGTCCTCGCGGTGGAGCCAAGCCACGCCCATCACAGCTCGCGCTACGAGGCGGCGATGCGCGCGCGGAACAAGCTGCTGACCGATGATGCCCCGGCAGATCCATCCTGGCTGACGGCGCTCGAAACACAAATGGCAGAGCATGGTACGGCCATCGCGGGTGCTCGGTCGCGGACCGTCGCAGATCTTGGTCAGCGGCTGGAGGGCGCCCCGGAAGATGAATTCGCGCGCGCGGCGATTCGGCTCGAAGGCTGGGATCAGGCGGACCTCGCGGCCCAGCTCCGTGAGACGCGGCCTCGCGATTCCGCTGCCGGCCGGGCAACCGTGGGCCCGCACCGGCAGGACCTCATCGTCACGCATCGTGCCAAGCAGATGGAAGCCGCGCGATCCTCCACCGGCGAGCAGAAGGCGCTGCTCCTCGGCCTTGTCCTCGCCCATGCCGAGCTGGTCTCCGATCGTCGTGGCGAGCGGCCAATCCTGCTTCTCGACGAAGTGGCTGCACATCTCGATCCGAAGCGGCGGACAGCGCTCTTTGCTCGTCTTGAAGGACGCGGCCAAGTGTGGATGACCGCCACGGAAGCCGAACTGTTCGAGGGCATCCGCGAAGCCAGCCGTTTCCGTGTAGAAGACGGCACGATCCGCCCAACCTAGACTTTCTTCACTTTCTTTCTATATTGCACCGCAGCACGAGGCGCTTTCCAAGCGGCGTGAACGGTCTCGGTCATCCGAGGACCCGGCCCGCGTCTCGATCGATTTTGCTCTCCAATTCACGCGGGGCGCTTTTTTGACCCCTTGGGCCGTGCTTTTGCGCG
Source organism: Sphingomicrobium sp. (assembly GCA_036378895.1). GTDB lineage: Bacteria > Pseudomonadota > Alphaproteobacteria > Sphingomonadales > Sphingomonadaceae > Sphingomicrobium. The sequence continues at coordinate 10,142 of DASUVP010000130.1, read as the reverse complement.
GCCATTTTTCATATTGGAATTTTATGTCTTTCCACAATTTGGGGCTGTCCAAGCCCCTGCTCGACGCGCTTGCGGCGAAAAATTATTCGCAAGCGACGCCGATCCAGCATCAGGCGATTCCGACGGTCCTCACCGGCCGAGACCTTCTGGGCATCGCCCAGACCGGCACCGGCAAGACGGCGGCGTTCATGCTTCCGTCGCTCGACCGTCTGGCCGCCAACCGCAACATCCCGCGCCCGGGCCAGATCCGGATGCTGGTGCTCGCCCCGACGCGAGAGCTCGCTTCGCAGATCGCGGCCAGCGCCGAGACCTACGGCCGCTTCATGCGCCTGTCGGTCGGCGTGATCTTCGGCGGCGTTCCCAATTCGAAGAGCGTGCGCACTGTGGCCCGCGGTCTCGACGTGCTCGTCGCGACGCCCGGCCGTCTGCTCGACCTGATCGACCAGCGCGCACTGAGCCTCCGCGACCTCGAGATCCTCGTCCTCGACGAGGCCGACCAGATGCTCGACCTTGGCTTCATCCATGCTTTGAAGCGGATTGTCGCGCTCGTCCCGGCCAAGCGCCAGACCCTGTTCTTCTCGGCCACCATGCCGCGAGCGATCAAGGAACTGGCCGACAAATATCTGACCAACCCGGCCGAAGTCGCCGTGACGGCAGTCGCCAAGACGGCCGATCGGATCGGGCAGGCCGTCGTGATGGTCAACCAGCCGGAGAAGACCGCGCTGCTGACCATCTTCCTCCAGACCGAGCAAACCGAACGCACGCTCGTCTTCAGCCGCACGAAGCATGGCGCCGACAAGATCGTTCGCATGCTGAGCGCGGCCGGCATCGCTGCCAGCGCCATTCACGGCAACAAAAGCCAGGCGCAGCGCGAGAAGGCGATCCGCGAGTTCAAGTCCGGCTCAGTGTCGGTCCTGGTCGCGACCGACATCGCCGCGCGCGGAATCGACATCCCGGGCGTCAGCCACGTCATCAACTACGACCTTCCCGAAGTCCCGGAGCAATATGTCCACCGTATCGGCCGGACCGCTCGCGCGGGTGCCGAGGGCAAGGCGCTCGCCTTTTGTTCGCCCGATGAGCGCGGCCTGCTGCGCGACATCGAGCGGCTGACCCGGCTGAAGATCGACGTCGCAACTCTGCCGGACAACTTCAACGAGACGGCCGAGACGCTGAAGCGTCTCAAGCCGGCTCCGAAGAAGGCCGAGGAGCAGCCGCGCCGCTTCTCGCATGGCTTCAAGGCCGACCGTCGCGCCGACGGGCAGCGTCGGGAGCATCGCTCCGATCGTCAGCGTCATCCGCATCGGTCAGATGGTCATTCCGCCCATCGATCTTCGGCTCAGGATCGGAACGGTCAGCGCCGCGACGGTCAGCGTGACGACGGCAGCCGCTCGTCATATCGGCCCGAGGCCTATCGCGAAGCGGACGCCGGCGCGCGCCCGGCCCGGCCCAATCGTAAGTTCAACGGCCGTCGCGGTCGGCCAGGCGGACCGCGCTGCGCCCAGGGTTAAGCTCGAAGACTCACGCGTGCGCACGCGCGCGCACGCGTGACTTTCCGGTCGGAGACCCTATATCTCTCCTATGGCAACCGACCCCAATCAGAACTCCTATGGCGCCGACAGCATCAAGGTCCTCAAGGGCCTCGATGCCGTGCGCAAGCGTCCCGGCATGTATATCGGCGACACCGACGACGGCTCCGGCCTTCACCACATGGTGTTCGAAGTCAGCGACAATGCCATCGACGAAGCGCTCGCCGGTCATTGCGACAAGGTCCTGATCACGCTCAACCCCGACGGCTCAGTCTCGGTCGAGGACAATGGCCGCGGAATCCCGACCGGCATCCACGCCGAGGAAGGCGTGTCTGCCGCCGAGGTCATCATGACCCAGCTGCACGCAGGCGGTAAGTTCGAGAACACGTCGGACGACAATGCCTACAAGGTTTCGGGCGGCCTCCACGGCGTCGGCGTTTCGGTCGTAAACGCGCTCAGCGAGTTCCTCGATCTCACCATCTGGCGCGACGGCGAGGAGCATTACATGCGCTTCCGCCACGGCGACGCCGAGGCGCCGCTGAAGGTCGTCGGCAAGACGGATAAGCGCGGCACACGCGTGACCTTCCTGCCGAGCCCCGAAACGTTCAAGATCACCGACTTCGATTTCGAGCGGCTCGAGCACCGATTCCGCGAGCTTGCCTTCCTCAACTCCGGCGTTCGCCTCGTCCTGCAGGACGCGCGGCACGACGAGCTGAAGGAAGTCGAGATGCATTACGAGGGCGGCATTGCGGCCTTCGTGAAATATCTCGACCGCGCGAAGACTCCGCTGATCCCCGACCCGATCTCGGTCACCGGGCAGCGCGACGACATCGGCATCGAAGTCGCGCTGGAGTGGAACGACAGCTATTACGAGCAGGTCCTCTGCTTCACCAACAACATCCCGCAGCGCGACGGCGGCACGCACCTCGCGGCCTTCCGCGCGGCGCTGACCCGCACGCTCAACAATTATGCGGACAAGTCGGGCATCCTGAAGAGGGAGAAGATCAACCTCACCGGCGAGGACATGCGCGAGGGGTTGAGCGCGATCGTCTCGGTCAAGCTTCCCGATCCCAAGTTCAGCTCGCAGACCAAGGACAAGCTCGTTTCGTCCGAGGTCCGTCAGCCGCTCGAGAGCCTGATGGCCGACAAGCTCGCCGAATGGCTCGAGGAAAATCCGGCCCACGCGCGGACGATCGTCCAGAAGATCATCGACGCCGCCGCCGCCCGCGAAGCCGCGCGCAAGGCGCGCGAAGCGAGCCGCAAGTCGGTGATGGGGATCGCTTCGCTGCCCGGCAAGCTGCACGATTGTTCGGAACGCGATCCCGCCAAGTCGGAATTGTTCCTCGTTGAGGGCGATAGCGCCGGCGGCTCCGCCAAGCAGGGCCGCGACAGCAAGTTCCAGGCGATCCTGCCCCTCAAGGGCAAGATCCTCAACGTCGAACGCGCGCGCTTCGACCGCATGCTCTCGTCAAAGGAGATCGGGACGATCATCCAGGCGCTCGGTACGGGCATCGGCCGCGAGGAATTCAGCCTCGAAAAGCTGCGCTATCACAAGATCGTCATCATGACCGACGCCGACGTCGACGGGGCGCACATCCGCACCTTGCTGCTGACATTGTTCTATCGGCAAATGCCGGAGCTGATCGAGGCAGGGCACCTCTTCATCGCCCAGCCGCCGCTCTACAAGGTCGCCCGCGGCCGGTCCGAGGTCTATTTGAAGGACGATGCGGCGCTCGACGAATATCTCGTAGAAGCGGGGCTCGAAGGACTGATCTTCGAAGGCAAGGACGGCCCGCGTAGCGGCGCGGACTTGAGGAGCCTGGTCGATCACGCTCGGCGCATGCGGACACTGATGCGCTACGCGCCGCGCAAATATGATCCGTCGCTGATCGAGGCGCTGGCGATCAACAATGCGCTCAAGCCGAACCTCGACCGCGCCGGTCAGGAGAAGGCGATCGTCGCGGTCGCCGAATGGCTGGGCCGTGCCGATACCGAGGCGCAATGGTCCGGCGAAGTCACCGTCGAGGGCGGCTATCTGCTCAGGCGCCTGTGGCGCGGGGTCACTGACGCCTACATCATCGAGAAGAGCTTCCTGGTCTCCGCAGAGGCACGCAAGCTGGCCTCGCTCGCTGGTGAGCAGGCGGCAGTCTACGCTTCGACGGCGACGCTCAAGACCCTCAAGAAGGGTGCGGCCGTCGAGGAGCAAAAGGCGGAGCCGGCAGAAGGCTTGGATGCCGACGAGCAGCCGGGCGAGAGCGACACGAAGGGCAAGACGGTGACCGTCAGCCGCCCATCCGAATTGCTCGACGCAGTGCTGGCGGCCGGGCGCAAGGGCCTCAGCATCCAGCGCTACAAAGGTCTTGGCGAGATGAACGCTGAGCAGCTTTGGGAGACGACGCTCGATCCGTCGAACCGCTCCTTGCTCCGTGTCGAGGTGGCGCAGGCGGACGTCGCCGACGAGATCTTCACGCGCCTGATGGGCGACATCGTCGAGCCCCGGCGCGAGTTCATCCAGGAGAACGCGCTCAGCGTCGCGAATCTGGACGTCTGACATGCGGCTGCTTCTGGCGGCTCTCGCGCTTCTTCTGCCCGCTGCGGCGCTCGCGCACCCTTCGCGCGGTATCGTCGCGGCGGCGGATGGACGGGTCTATTTCAGCGACCTGCTAAGAATATGGACGATCAGTCCCGATGGTCGGCTGTCCGTCGTGCGCGGCCCGAACGGCGGCCATACGCACGAGCTGTTCCTCGCATCCGACGGGGCGCTTTATGGAGAGGATTCCCACTACGCCGACGGCAGCTACACGTCCGCCTTGTGGCGGCGAAACGTCAACGGCCGCATTGCGTTTCTGTTCGGCCCCGCCGCAAACCCTCCCCCGGGTCTCGGCGTCGTCCGGGACAATCGAGGGTGCACTTATCAATCGGACAAGACGCGAACGGGTGCGCTCGTTCTTTGCCGCCGATGCGCCGGACGGTCCGAGCGTTTGCGCGGAGCAACCGCGCCTCCGCGAGAGCTGCTGTCGAATATCGCCGGGGCGGCGACGGGCCCTGGCGGCTTCTATTTCCGGCGCGGCCCTACCGTGCATCGCGTCGATCCCAGCGGCCGGACAATGCTTGTCGCGAATGGCCTGAGCGCCGAGAACTTCGGTCTGGCCGTCGATCCAGACGGATCGCTGTACGTCGCCGAGTTCGCCAACGGGCGCGTCGTCCGGGTTGATCGCGATGGGCGTCGGTCCGTCGCCGCCAAATCGCCCGCGCATTGGGCTCCGACCGGCGTGGCCTACGCCGGCCGCTCGCTTTATCTGCTCGAGGCATCACGCGCCGGATCGAACCGAATGCGCGTCCGTCGGATCCATGGCGGACGCAGCCGAGTGATGGCCGTTGTCCCGTAGGGCGGGAACCGCTTAGGCGGCGACTGAGTCATGACCCCAGTGTCCTGCACAATCACCGTCGCCAGCTACAACGTGCGCAAGGCCATCGGCACCGACCGGCGCCGCAACCCGCAACGCGTGCTCGACGTGCTTCATGAGCTCGACGCCGACGTCGTCGCCTTGCAGGAAGCCGACAAGAGGTTCGGCGGGCGCGCTGCGGCGGTGCCGCATGAGCTGATCGATGAGCACGGTTTCTACAAGCCCGTCTATTTCGGGCTGAAGCATCGCCGGCCGCTGGAACGTGCACGGAAGCACGTCGACGCTCTGCTGAAGATCAACACCCGCAACATGGGCTGGCACGGCAATGCCATCCTCGTGAAGCAGCACGTCGGAATACTGGACTGCGCCGCGATCGAGCTCCCGACGCTCGAGCCGCGCGGCGCCGTCATGGCCGAGCTGCTGGTCGGGGACAAGCCGATACGCGTCGTCGGGATGCACCTCGATCTCTCCGGCCTGTGGAGACGCCGGCAGATTCGGTCGATCCTCGACGCGGTGGCGAACCGGCCGCAGCGCATGCCGACCATCCTGATGGGCGACACCAACGAATGGCGCGAGGCCGCGGGCTGCCTCAAGGACTTCGGACCCGACTTCCACATCGCGCCGACGGGCCCGAGCTTCCATTCGAGGCATCCACTCGCCGCGCTCGACAGGATCATCGTCGACAAGGAGTTGAGGATCGATGCGGCCGGGGTGCACATGAGCCCGTCGGCGCGGCGGGCGTCGGACCATCTGCCGATCTGGGCGAGGCTTTCGAACGGCGCCTAGGCGGCACCGGCGATCTTGCGCTGGCGACGGCGCTGGACCGATGAGCCGATCCCCATCGACTCCCGATATTTCACGACGGTCCGCCGCGCGCAGTCGAACCCGCGCTGCTTGAGCAGGCCGGCGATCGCGTCGTCGCTGAGGATGTCGGCTTCATTGTCGACGATGTCGCGGATGGCGGCCTTGACCGCCTCGGCCGACGCACCCTCGCCGTCGCCTTCCGTCGTGCCGACGCCGGAGCTGAAGAAATATTTGAGCTCGAACAGGCCGCGGTCGCACAGCAGATATTTGTTCGAGGTGACTCGGCTGACGGTGGATTCGTGCATCTCGATCGCCTCGGCGATTTCGCGCAGCGTCATCGGCTTCATCGCCGATACGCCCTGCTCGAAGAAGCCCTGCTGGCGCTTCACGATCTCGCTGACCACCTTGACGATCGTCCGCGCGCGCTGGTCGAGCGCCTTCACCAGCCAGTTGGCGCTGGCGAGGCACTCGCTCAGCCAGGCGCGCGACTTCTTGTCCGATGGCCCGGACTTGATCTCCTGATAGTAGCGGCGGTTCACCAGCAAACGTGGCAGCGTTGCCTGGTTGAGCTCGACCGCAAAGCCTGCGCGCGCACGGCGGACGAACACGTCGGGAGTGACGCTCTCGACGCCCTTCCCCGAGAACTGGCAACCTGGCTTCGGGTCATAGGCGCGGAGCTCGCGGACCATGTCGGCGAGGTCCTCGTCGTCGACGCCGCATATGCGCTTCAAGTCCGCCATGCGGCCCTTGGCGAGCAGATCGAGATTGTCGATCAGCCGCGCCATCGCAGGGTCGTAGCGGTCCGCCGCCTTCGCCTGTAGTGCGAGGCATTCGGCGAGGTTTCGCGCGCCGACCCCGGCGGGGTCGAGGTCCTGGACCAAAGCGAGCGCCTCCTCGACTAAGGGGATCGGCTCGTCGGTTGCGTCAGCAATGTCACGCACCGGGACCGCGAGATAACCCGTCTCCTCGAGCATCTCGGCGATTACGCGCGCAAGCTGCCCGACCTGACCGCCGGCGCCATGGAGCTGGTTCAGAAGATGCTCGGCGAGCGAGTCCGCCGCATATTCCATCCGCTCGAAGTCAGGGCCGTCGTCGTCGCCCCCGCCGCTGCTTAGAGATACGTCGCTGAAGCTGTCGGTCTCGAGCGCCTCGCTGTTCCAATCGTAATCGAGCGGCTGGTCCAAAGTGCCGTCGGACGAGATCATCAGCTCGTCCGCACCGGGCGCCGCGGGCTCCTCAAACGAGTCCGCGATTTCGGCTTCGCTCTCTCCGGCCGGCGCTGACCCCTCGTCGCCGGAGGCGGACTCGAGCAGCGGATTCTTCGCCATCTCCTCGGCGATCACCGCCTCCAGCTCCAGGTTCGACAGCTGCAACAGGCGGATGGCCTGCTGCAGCTGCGGCGTCAGGACGAGCGTCTGCGTTTGCCGGATGTCTAGGCGTGGGCCGAGGGCCATGTGCCGATACTAGCGTGATATTCTAGAGCGCGAAGCTCTCACCGAGATAAAGTCGCCGCACCTCATGATCGGCGACCAGCGCCTGCGGAGTGCCGGCGAACAGCACTTGGCCGTCGTAGATGATGCAGGCGCGGTCGACGATATCGAGCGTCTCGCGGACATTGTGGTCGGTGATGAGAACGCCGATGTCGCGCTTCTTCAGCTCGCGCACCAGTTCGCGAATGTCCGCGATGGAAATGGGGTCGATTCCCGCGAACGGCTCGTCGAGAAGGACGATCGACGGGTCGGCCGCCAGCGCCCGGGCAATCTCGCACCGGCGCCGCTCGCCGCCCGACAGTGCCATCGCCGCGGATTCCCGAAGGTGCGTCAGCCCGAACTCGGCGAGCAACTGCTCGAGCCGGTCGGCGCGAGCCTGCCGATCGGGCTCGGCAACCTCAAGCACGGCCATGATGTTCTGCTCAACCGTCAGTCCGCGGAAGATCGAGGTCTCCTGCGGGAGGTAGCCGAGGCCGAGGATCGCCCGGCGGTACATCGGAAGCTCGGTGACGTCCTGGCCGTCGAGGAAGATGCGCCCGCTGTCCGGCTTCACCAACCCCATGACGGAGTAGAAGCAGGTGGTCTTGCCGGCTCCGTTCGGACCGAGAAGCCCGACCACTTCGCCGCGATGCACGTCGAGCGAGACGTCGTGAAGGACCGCCCGTCGATCGTAGGCCTTGGCGATCGACCGGACTTCGAGGCCGCCGACCGCCACTTGCGGCTCGACCGCCGCGCGGGGAAGGGTGACGGCTTCGTTCATCAGCTGCCGCGGCGCTGCGGGACGGTGAAATGGCCGGTGACTCGTCCGCCGCTCTGCCCGACCCCGGCCGGGCCGCCGTCGATCACCGCGCGGCCCGAATCCAGGTCGATGACCAGCCTCTGTCCGCTGAGCTGCGAGCCCTGGCGCTCAAGCACGACGTTGCCGACGAGCGTGATGAGCTTCCGGTCGAGATCGTAGATGCCGAACGACCCGCGCGCAGTCTCCGACGGGCTCCGGACGGTGACTCCGCCGCTCGCGTCGAGCCGCTTGATCTGCACTCCGCCGCTGCTCGAATAAGCGACCGTCAGCCGCGACGTGTCGAGCGTCAGCTCGTCCTGCCTGACCTTGACGTTCCCGGAGAACATCGCCCGGTCGGCGCGATCCTGGACCTCGAGCCGGTCGGCGGTGAGGTCGATGGGCGCGTCGCTGTTATGGCCCTTGAGCGCCGACACCGGCTCGCGTGACTGGGCGACGGCCGCCGCTGCGGTCGCGAGCGCCAGCGGTGCGACGAGAAGGATCGGCAGTCTGCGCATCTGCTTCATCTGACTGCCCCCTGGACGATTTTCAAGCGAGTGCCGCCGTCGAGCACGACGGTCCGGCTGTTGAGATCGGCGCGAAGCCTGCCCGCCTGGAACTGGCCGAGCTCCATCCGCCCGCTGACCTGCCCCTTGCTCGTCATCAGATTCTTCTTGAGGTCGACCGTGACGTCGTGGGTGACCAGCTGCTCGCCTTCGGGACCGGCCACCCTGACCACCCCGTCGACGGCAACCTGCTGATCGTCGAGATTGTAGCGGCCCTGCCTCGCGGCCACCGTCACCGGGCCTTGCGAAAGGCCGAACCGGGCGCGCATTCCCGAAATGTCGACGATCGGCTGCTCCGACGAGCGCTGGAGAGCGCGGTCGGCGACGATCAGGAACTTCTGCCCGCGATTGTCCTCGCCGACGTAACGCGCCTGCTCGACGCGCATGCGCTCGGGCGCATTCTCCACCTGGTTCTTGTCGAGGATGAAGCTGACGTCGCCGCGATCGTCGAGCGGCGCCATGGCCAGGAAGGCGATGACCACCCCAACCGCGCTCGGAAGGGCGATCTTCGCGAAGCGCACGACGCTGTCGTGCGAGCTTCCCGGCACGGCCCAGCGCTGCTTCGTCGCGCGTTCCTGGTTGGCAAGTTCAGACATCAATCATCCGTCGTGAGCGAAAATATCCTGGTCGGGCCAGCCCCCCAGATCGAGCAAAGCGCGGTGGGGAAGGAAATCGAAGCAGGCCTGCGCAAGCTCGACCCTGCCCTCACGAACGAGGCGTTCGTCCAGCTTCTCCTTCAACGCATGGAGATAACGAACGTCGCTTGCGGCATATTCCCGCTGCGCATCGTTGAGCTCCGGCGAGCCCCAGTCGCTCGTCTGCTGCTGCTTGGAGATTTCGGTGCCGAGCATTTCGCGGACGAGGTCCTTGAGGCCATGCCGGTCGGTGTAGGTGCGCACCAGCCGGGAGGCCGTGCGAGTGCAATAGAGCGGCGCGGCCATGAACCCGAGATAGGCCTGGATCATCGCGACATCGAATCGGGCGAAATGATAGAGCTTGAGCCGGTTGGGATCGCCCAGCAGCGCCTTCAGGTTCGGCGCGGAATAGGCGCTTCCCTTGCGGAAGCGGACGAGATGCTCGTCGCCGCGCCCGTCCGACAGCTGGACGAGACAGAGCCGGTCGCGCGCCGGGTGAAGGCCCATCGCCTCGGTGTCGACGGCGATTGCGCCTTCGAAACCAAGGCCATCGGGCAGGTCTTCTTCATGAAAATGAATGCTCATTCATTCGTCCTGATGTGCTTTCGCCTGCCCCCTTAGCAGACCTTGCCGTTCGCCGCTTCAGGCCATGCCACGGCAAAGAGTCGGGAACCACTGGAGAGCCTCGCTTTTTTGCTGTAAGGCGCTGAACGGTGCGTGAGCAAATTCGCGCCTGACCGGTTGCGCTCTTTGGGCCCAGCGCGTTGGTTCTAAAGGTCTGCGGGCACAAGGAATTTGGACTTATATGGGTTTCGACAGAGGGCGTAAGGGGGACCGCGGTGGTCGCGGCCGAGACAAGCGCGACGATTTCTTCGGTGGTGAAAGCAGCAGCTACGGCGATCGCGGCGGTTTTGGTGACCGCGGCGGCTTCGGCGGCGG
>DASUVP010000129.1:0-2779 GCA_036378895.1 Sphingomicrobium sp. | reverse complement strand
CCGGCATCGACGGCAACGTCACGGCCGCCGGGTCACGCCGATACACTGGCTACGTGAACACCGACATCTCCGGTTCGGTCATCGTCCGGCGCGGTCCCTCGACCTTCAACTTGTCGGCTGGCACCGGGCGCAACAAGCAGCTCGAGGAAGGCACGGACACGCTGATCGACGTCGCCACCGGCGACCAGGTCGAATTCCGCCGCAAGCACAACAGCTACTTCAACCGCGATCCCCATGTTTCCGGTAGCTGGGCGCTCGAGCGCGGTTCCGACAACGCCTATCGCTTCAACGCGCGCTATCAGCCGAGCCGGTTCGATCTGCACCAGGACAACCGGGTCACCACCGCAGCCGGACAGCGCGACGACAATCTCGACCAGCATTTCAAGAACCCATTCATCGAGCTTGGCGGTGACGTCACTCGGCCGCTCGCCGGTGGAGCGCTCAAGTTTGTTGCCCTTGCGACCCGAAGGAAGCGCGACGACACCGAAACCTATCAGCTCCGCGACGGACTGATCGAAGACGGCGCGTCCGTGGTGGGTGGCTTCGACCAGAATATCGAGGCGAAGCGCAACGAGACGATCGGCCGCCTTAGCTGGACCCGCTCGAACCTCGCGGGATTCTCGTTTGAAGTGGGCGCGGAAGCGGCGCTCAACACCCTCGACAGCACGGTCGAGCTCTTCGCCTTCGACCAGGCCGGCCAGCGCGTGCGCATCGACCTGCCGCTCGATGACGCAACCGTTAAGGAGAAGCGTGGCGAGTTTTACATCAGCCTTGGCAAGAACCTCTCCCCTGTCCTCCGCATCGACGGCGGCGTGAATTATGAATTTTCCCGACTTGAGGTCGGCGGAGACACTTCGGCCGAGCGCACGCTGAAGTTCCTGAAGCCGAACCTCTCGCTCGACTGGCGGCCGGGGAACGGCTGGCACGGCCGACTATCGGTCCGCCGCACCGTGGCCCAGCTCGATTTCTACGATTTTATCAGCGTCGCCGAGCTGTCGACCGACCGGGTCAACGCCGGAAACGAGAATCTTCAGCCGCAGCGCACCTGGGAATTTCGCGCGACCGCCGAGCATCCAATCCTCGGCGACGGCCTGATCAAGCTCGATCTCGGCCATGATCGCGTCAGCATGCTGCAGGACCGGATCCTGATCTTCGATGACCAGGGCAATGCGTTCGACGCGCCGGGCAACCTGGGCACCGGCAAACGCAGTTTCGCCGAGCTGACCGTGGACGCGCCGCTCGGCAAGCTGTGGAGCGGACTGCGAGTCAAGTTCACCGGCACCATCCAGCGCACTCGTGTGGAGGACCCGATCTCCGGCGAAATGCGCAAGTTCAGCGGCTTCTTCCCAAGCTGGCAGTGGCGCGTGGATGTCCGGCGTGACGCGGGCAAATTCTCCTACGGTTTCAGCGTGAACGACAACGAGCGCTTCACCTTCTTCCGGACGGACGAGTTCGACTCGAACTTCAACGGCGGGCCCTTCGGTACGGCGTTCATCGAGTATCGCCCCACCGCGAGGACAGCGATCACCTTCGACGTCGACAATCTGTTTGAAACGAGCGGGAACCGCACGCGGCGCCTGTTTGATCCAAACCGCCTGTCGCCGGTCGACGTCACCGACGAGTTCCGCGAGCGCAACCGTCACCGCAGCTTCGGCCTGACTCTGAAGCAAAGCTTTGGCGGTAGCGGCAGCAGTGGGGTGGCGAAGGCGGACTGACAAATGTAAGGAGCCCGCGACCTCATCACTCGCAGGGAATCCACGTGGCCACTTCACTCAAGGCGGACGCTCATCATCATGAGCCCGCGATCCTCCCGTTCGACTGGGCGGATCCATACGATCTCGAGCACCAGCTTACGGAAGAGGAGCGCCTCGTCCGCGACACGGCCGAGAACTATGCCCAGGAGAAGCTGCAGCCGCGGGTGACCAGCGCCTACATGGACGAACGCTTCGATCGCGAGATCATGAGCGAGATGGGCGAGCTGGGCCTATTGGGGGCGACCGTTCCTGAGGAATATGGCGGAGCCGGCCTCGGCTATGTCAGCTATGGCCTCATCGCGCGCGCCGTCGAGCGCGTGGACAGCGGTTACCGCTCAGCCTGCTCGGTGCAGTCCAGCCTCGTGATGTACCCGATCTACGCCTACGGGTCGGAAGAGCAGCGCCGGAAGTACCTGCCCGGTCTCGCGCGTGGCGAGCTGGTCGGCTGTTTCGGCCTCACCGAGCCGGATTCGGGCTCCGATCCCGGAAGCATGCGTACCCGCGCCATGAAGACGGGCGGCGGCTACCGCATCACCGGCACCAAGATGTGGATCACCAACTCGCCGATCGCCGACGTCTTCGTCGTCTGGGCGAAGTCGGATGCGCATGGCGGCAAGATCCGCGGCTTCGTTCTCGAAAAGGGCATGGCCGGCCTGTCGGCGCCGAAGATCAAGGAGAAGCTCTCGCTCCGGGCCTCGATCACCGGCGAGATCGTTATGGACAATGTCGAGGTCGGCGAGGATGCGCTCCTCCCCAACGTCGAGGGTCTCAAAGGTCCGTTCGGCTGCCTCAACCGAGCCCGCTACGGAATTTCATGGGGATCGATGGGCGCGGCGGAATATTGCTACGCCGCCGCGCGCCAGTACACGCTCGACCGCAAGCAGTTCGGCAAGCCCCTCGCCGCGAACCAGCTGGTGCAGCTGAAGCTCGCCAACATGGTGACGGAGATCACGCTCGGCCTCCAGGCGGCCCTCCGCGTCGGCCGCCGGCTCGAGGAAGGCAAGCTCATCCCGGAGACCATCAGC
>DASUVP010000128.1:0-2150 GCA_036378895.1 Sphingomicrobium sp. | reverse complement strand
GCAAAAAGTCGGCGGGACCGCGGCGTTCGTCGACGCCGAGCATGCGCTCGATCCGGGCTATGCCAAGAAACTCGGAGTCGACATCGACGAGTTGATCGTTTCCCAGCCGGACACTGGCGAGCAGGCGCTCGAGATCGTCGACACGCTGGTGCGCTCGAACGCGATCGACGTGCTGGTCATCGACTCGGTCGCTGCGCTGGTGCCGCGGGCCGAGATCGAGGGCGAAATGGGCGACAGCCACGTCGGTCTCCAGGCCCGCCTGATGAGCCAGGCGCTGCGCAAGCTGACCGGCTCGATCAGTCGTTCTCGTTGCCTGGTGATCTTCATCAACCAGGTCCGCATGAAGATCGGCGTCATGTACGGAAACCCGGAGACTACGACCGGCGGGAACGCGCTGAAGTTCTACGCTTCGGTGCGCCTCGACATCCGCCGGACCGGCCAGATCAAGGACCGCGACGATATTGTCGGAAACACGACCCGCGTGAAGGTGGTGAAGAACAAGGTCGCGCCGCCGTTCAAGCAGGTCGAATTCGACATCATGTACGGCGAGGGCGTGTCGAAGGTCGGCGAGATCCTCGACCTCGGCGTCAAGGCCGGCCTCGTCGAGAAGTCGGGCGCCTGGTTCAGCTATGACTCGATCCGGATCGGGCAGGGCCGCGAGAATGCCAAGGTCTATCTCAAGGAGAATCCGGACGTCGCCGAGCGCATCGAGCGTTCGATCCGCGGCAAGACCGAGGAAGTCGGCGAAGCGCTGATGGTCGGTCCGAGCGCGGACGACGACATCGCGGCGGAATAAGCCGGGGAGATAGTGCTGAAGATCAACGCCCCTCCTCCAACAGCTGGAGGAGGGGCTTTTTTTGTGACTGGCTAGCCAAGATCTTCGGGCACGGCTTCGCATTGCTCCGATGAAGCCATTGGTCCGGCGAAGAGGCGCTTCGGCTCGGTCAGGACCGCAAGAATGAAGGTTAGCGTCGCGCAGATCGCTGTGCCCCAAAGGAACGGCAGAGCGGTTCCGTCAAAGGCCTGGCCGATGGTGTAGCCGACCGCTGCTCCCCCGATCGTGCCGACGACGCCCTGGACCGAGGAAGCAGTGCCCGCGATCGGCCCCATCCGCTCCATCGCCAAAGTCCCGAGGTTAGACGAGGTGAAGGAGAAGCAGACCATCGCCAGCGCCTGGAGGACGATGAAGACGATCAGGCTTTCAAGGCCGGCGCTCGCGACCAGCGCATGGATGAAGGTGACGATCGCAAAGGCGAGCGCTCCACCATGCCCCACCCGTCGGAGACCGAAGCGCCCGACGAAGCGGGCGTTGGTCCAGGACGCCAGCGCCATCGGGGCCGCGACCGCAGCGAAGACCAGCCCGATTGCATCGGGCGCGTCGAACACCTCGAATACGATCTGCTGAATGGTCGATATGTAGGCGATCAGCGCGCCGAAGGTGACGGTCAGCGCGAGCGTATATCCTCTCGACAGCGGCTCGCGGATCGTCTCCAGCGCAGCGCTGGCGATCTCCCTCGGCGCGAGGCTTCGGCGATATTCGGGATGCAGGGTTTCCGGCAGGCGGAGCAGGCCCCAGACGAGCATGATCAGACCGTAGGCGGCCAGCACCAGGAAAATTAGGCGCCACGATCCGAACAACAGGATTCCTTGCCCCACGCTAGGGGCGAGCACCGGCACGACCATGAAGACCATGAAGACGAGGCTCATGACCCGGGCCATCGCCTCGCCTTCGAACAGGTCGCGGACCATGGCCACGACCAGGACGCGGGTCACGGCGGCGGAAGCGCCCATGGCGACGCGGCCCGCGACCAGAAGCGCGAAGCTGCCCGCGATTCCGCACAGGATGGCGAAAAAAGCATAGAGCCCCACGCCCGCAGCGAGCACGGGCTTGCGGCCAAAGCGGTCCGCGAGCGGCCCCCAGATCAGCTGGGTGGACCCAAAGCCGATCATGTAGGCGATGACGACCAGCTGGCGGTCGTTGTCGCTGATGACGTTGAGGCTGTCGCTGATCGCCGGGAGCGCCGGGATCATCGCGTCGATCGCAAAGGCGTTGAGCGCCATCAGCCCGGCGAGCAGGAAGACGGTCTCCCGCCGCCCCGGGACGGCAATGGCTTTGCCGTCGGCATTGGTGGCTTCGAACATCGTGCGGC
>DASUVP010000127.1:0-4048 GCA_036378895.1 Sphingomicrobium sp. | reverse complement strand
TCTTCAAGGCATCGAGCACCTCTTTCAGCATCGTCGCGTTGGCGGTCACGGAAACATCTTGATCCGGCGCGATCTCGGTGTCGCCATGCGCCAGGAGATCCACCGCGATGCAGCGGCGGATGTCAGACAGCCCGGCCAACTGGTGCCGCCACAGATGCTTATTCAAGACCACGCCATGCACAAAGAGCGCGACCGGACCGGAGCCAGCGGATGCGTAGCTGATGCGGCCTGAAGGTGTCTCGACGCTGTGAGTCGTGGTTGGGGTTTGCTGGCTGCTCATGGCTCAACCCTCCGAACGTGCGGCGGCTTCGTTCAACGTCGTCCTCGCTTCTCGCTCGAGTGCCTTCATCGCGCGGATATATGGAATCGGACCGTAACTGATGCGCGCGACGCCGAGTTCGGCGAGCCGAGCATTCGATGGAACGCCCTCCATGACCATTACGTTCACGGGCAGCGAGACACTCTCGCAGACCCGCCCGATCAGCGCATCGTCCACCAAGCCGGGGACGAAGTAGCCGGACGCGCCTGCGACCGCGTAGGCTTTGGCCCTGTCGAGAGCCTCGCCGACAGCCTGCGCCGCGTCATCGCCATGTTCGAAGAACGCATCGGTCCGCGCGTTGATGAAGAGCTCGACGCCCTTCTGCTCGGCCGCCTTGCGGATAGCCGAGATCCGGCGTGCCTGCCGGTCGATATCGTAGAGACCCGCGCCCTTCACGACCCGGTCCTCGAAATTGATACCGATGACGCCAAGATCGAGCAGTCGCGAAACATTGCCGGCCAGTTCGCCGTCGTCTTCGCTGTAGCCGCCCTCGAAGTCGACGGTGACCGGCGCATCGATCGTCGCCGCGATCCGCGCCACGATCTGTTCGGCGAGCGCGATCGGGATGGCCTCGCCGTCGCGATAGCCTTGGGCTTCCGCGACGGACCAGCTGCTCGTCGCGATCGCCTTGGCACCAGCAGCGAGTATCGCCTTGGCGCTGCCGGCATCCCACGCATTGTAGAGCAGCAGCGGCTTGCCTTTCACCTGCAGCTCGGCGAAGCGCTTGGCCTTTTCCGTCTGGTTCATTGCATCCTCCTAAGTTGACGAGCTCGGGGACGTGGGCTCACCCATTCCGTCCCTTGGAAGTGCGGACCCGAGGCTTGAGCGACTTGCGCCGCTTGTGACCCTGCAGAATGGCGTTCGTGACGTTCTATCTATCAGTAGGTCCACACGCGTTAGATAAGGCTGGCGCGCCGGCGCGTCAACCTCTATCTATCGGTAGACAGCCTGGACGCTGCCCGATCGCCAGCGGGCGACCGCCCGCAGCCCATAAGGAAGAGACCGGATTGAGCTCGTATGAACCGGACATTCTTGCCCGCGATCTCGACGTGATCTTCTGCGGCGTGAACCCGGCCACGACTGCCGCAGTCGTCGGTCACAATTTCTCCAGCTGCAGCAATCGCTTCTGGACGGTGCTGCATCTCACCGGCTTCACCGATGTCCGCCTTCAGCCGCACGAGGAGCGGCGCTTGCTCGAGTACCGATGCGGCCTGACCGCCGTCGTCGCCCGGCCGACAAGACGGGCCATCGATGTGCCGCCGGACGAATTCCGGAAAGCGCGGCCGGGCTTCGAAGCCAAGATACGTCGCTATGCCCCTCGTTCGGTCGCGTTTCTCGGCAAGCGCACCTTCTCGGCGATGATGGACCAGCCGGACGTGGCATGGGGCCGGTATCCCGCAGGGTTTGCGGGCACCACGACCTGGATCCTGCCCAACCCCAGCGGCCTCAACAAAGCCTTCTCCCTCGAGGCGCTGGTAAGGACTATAGCGAGTTGCGGGCGGCCCTCCGGGCCGGGCCGTCAGCGTGAGACTTCCGGTCACGGGGAGCGACCAGGACGGATTGACAGCGCCCGGTCTCGCCGCGGCAACTTGGATCTTTCGTGGCGCGTTCCTTCGATCACCGGAGCGATCAGGATGAGGCTCCGACGCAACCGTCCGCTTTGGTGACCGGCACGGTGGATGCCGGATACCGTGCCAGCTTTTCGGCCGGGCGGATGGGACGCGCTACCAGCCCGCCGCCGCAGTTCGGGCAGCGCCCACCCAGGGTCGTCTCCGCACAGCCCCGGCAGAAGGTGCATTCGAAGCTACAGATCATGGCGTCGGTGGCCGCCGGCGGCAGATCCTTGTTGCAGCATTCGCAGTTGGGGCGAAGGTCTAACACCATGGTTCCTTTCTGATGACAGCGATTACGAATTTCCGCGCGACGCCGTCCCCGTCTGGATATCCGGGTAATACTGCGGAGTCTCGCGTCGATCGAACATGCCGTAGTCGCGGACCACGCGCACAATCCGATGGCGGAGGCCGCCAAAGGCGGGCGGGCTGAATTTCTCGGCAGAGGGCCGGTCGCGCCACGACGCTAACAGCGCGAGTTTCCCCGCGTTGTAGATGCTGGCAAAAACGTCGTGGTCGATCAGGTCCGCCCGATGCCGATCGAGCGACAACCAGTCCGGCAGCACCGCGACCGTCATGCCTGATGACGGCGGGACCTCGGTCAGCGTCATGAATTTCGCCCGCCCGATCTCCGTCTCGTCGAGCCGCTGTTCGACGATCGCCGCGCCTGCGGGTGGTGCCGTGTCCGCCACGATCTCGCCCACCCGCAGATGGTAGTCCTGGAACACCTCATCCCGGCCGCGCTGCTGGGTGTTGTGATGCTTGCCGACCGTCCGCCACCTCACCACGGATTTCTCGTCGCGCCAGGTCGAGTGCGACAGGATCCAGCCCGGCCGGCGCGTGCTCTCGAAGCGTTCGTTGTCGATGAAGCCGTCTATCCCTTCGAGGATCGGTCTCAATCCCTTCGCAAGCTCGAGATAGAGGTCGAACTTCTCTTGCTTGGGATGGACTTCGAAGATCACCGAGAACATCGCCATCGCCCCGGATTGTCATGCCTCATGCCGCGGAGCGGCAGGGCTTCCTCCTCTGCGCCAGCGGGTAGCGTCTCTGACGCCACGCTCGCCGACGTCTCTCTCGACTGGTAGGGGGATAACCGTTGTTTTCTCCCGGCGCAAGGACTATCTATCAACAGATAGTCATAGGAGTGACTCCATGAGTGACGTCAAAACTGCGATCATGGACGCCGCCGAACGGCGCATGCAGCAGGGCGGTTTCGGCGGCTTCAGCTTCCGGGAAATCGCCACGGATGTCGGCATCAAGAGCTCGAGTGTCCACTACCATTTCCCAACACAGGAGGATCTCGCGGCGGCCGTCATTCGCCGCTGGGCGGAATATACTTCCGAATTGATCGACAAGGAGCTGGAGAAGGACCCAGATCCCGTCCGTGTCTGGACGAAGGCCTTCCGAGGAACTGCTTTCTCCGAAGCTCACATGTGCCCTTGTACCGTGCTCGGCGCCGCCTCGCAGGATCTGCCGGAACAGGTTGCGAAGGAAGTGAAGGGCTTTTTCAAGATGTGCCAGGACAAGCTAGTCGCGGAAGGGCTCTCGCCAAGTAAGGCGGCCGAAGTGCTGTCGACCATCACGGGCGCCCTGGTCCTTGCCAATGCCCTCGGCGACACTGCCGAATATGACCGAGCCACCCGCAATTTGCTGCGTCAAAACGCGGCCGCTCTGGCTGATCGTCACGGCCCTCGCGGACCAAGAACGAAGCGTCTTGCGAAGGTGGCCGCGCGTGATTGAGGCGGCCGCTGGCCGGCGAGGTGCAGCCATCGGCACGTAGAGGCACGCGCCCGGGCGGTAAAGCCGTCGATCTCATGTCGGCTAGCCGACCAGCTTGAGGAGGCCGAGTCGATCCGTTTGAAGACGAGATTCATGAGCAGCATTCCTCGATGCTCGCTTCGAACGCGCCCTGCCGACGAATTCCAAGCGCAGTGCAATGCGGCAACAAAAGGGGCTGGCGACCATGTCGGCGGGCCGCCAGCTTAGCTTGCTCTCGTAATGAGGACTTCGCCCCGGCGCGGCGGCTCTGCTCCGCAGATCCCGGAGATCAGTGCAGCAAAGATCTCAGACGAGTCACGCGTCGATCCAATTGATCGGACCAAGGAAGTCCATCTTGCCG
>DASUVP010000126.1:0-21324 GCA_036378895.1 Sphingomicrobium sp. | reverse complement strand
TGCTCCACGAAAAGGGTCCGGGCCGGGTGAGCCCGCATTTCGTGCACGGGCGGCTCATAAACCTCGTCTCGGGGCAGGTTTCCATCAAGTACGGCCTGATGGGTCCCAACCACGCGGTCGTCACAGCCTGCTCGACGGGGGCTCACTCGATTGGCGACGCGGCGCGCATGATCAAGGACGACGACGCGGACATCATGCTCGCGGGCGGCGCCGAGGCGACCATCTGCCCGATCGGGATCGCGGGCTTCGCGCAGGCGCGCGCGCTTTCAACCAATTTCAACGACCAGCCTGAAAAGGCGAGCCGCCCGTACGACAAGGACCGCGACGGCTTCGTCATGGGCGAGGGCGCTGGGGTGCTCGTGCTGGAGGAATATGAGCATGCGAAGGCACGCGGAGCGAAGATCTACGCCGAGGTCGTCGGGTACGGCCTGTCGGGCGACGCCTACCACGTGACGGCGCCGCATCCCGAAGGGTCGGGCGCCTATCGCTCGATGGAAATGGCGCTGAAGAAGTCGGGGCTTCAGCCGACCGACATCGACTATATCAATGCTCACGGCACCTCGACGCCGCTTGGCGACGAGCTGGAGCTGGGTGCGGTGCGCAAGCTGTTCGGCAACGCGATCGGAAGCCTGTCGATGAGCTCGACCAAGTCGGCCATCGGCCACCTGCTCGGCGGCGCCGGTGCGGTCGAAAGCATCTTTTGCATCCTCGCGCTGCGCGACCAGATTGTCCCGCCGACGCTCAATCTCGACAATCCGAGCGAGGGGACGGCCGGCGTCGACTTGGTTCCGCACAAGGCGAAGGAGCGGCCGGTGCGTGCCGTGCTGAACAACAGCTTCGGCTTCGGCGGCACCAACGCCAGCCTCATCATGAAGGCCGTGAATTAAACGCGTGCTCCGCCGAGCGCTGATTGCCGTTGCAGCGCTTGGGCTGCTCGCCGGGATCGGCGTCTATTGGCTCTTCTGGGCTGCACCGGGACCCAAGCCGGGCCCGCACACGATCGTCGTCAAGGAAGGGTCCAGCGTCGGCTCCGTCTCGCGCCACCTCGAAGAAGTCGGAGCGATCCCCGGCAGCGCAACCAGCTTCCGCTACATGGCTCGCCTGTTCGGATCGTCCGACCCGATCCAGACGGGTGAGTTCGAGATTCCGAAAGGAATGGGCGGGGCGGCGATCCTGGACCTCCTGCAGCATGGGCGGCCAGTGCAGCGGCTGATCACGGTGACGGAGGGAATGCCGTCAATTGTCGTCGCGGAAAAGCTTGCCGCGAATCAATATTTGACCGGCGCAGTTCCAGTGATCCCAGAGGGCTCGCTCCTTCCAGACAGCTACAGCTTCGAACGTGGAGAAAGCCGCGCCGCGGTGGTCGCGCGCATGCAGGCGGCGATGACCAAAACGCTAGACCAACTCGTCCCGAAGAACAGCGGCAAATGTCCGGTCGCGTCGCGCACGGAGATCGTCACCTTGGCCTCGATCGTCGAAAAGGAGACGGGCAAGGCGTCCGAGCGCCCGATGGTCGCAGGCGTCTACTGCAACCGCCTCCGCATGGGGATGAAGCTCGATGCCGACCCGACCGTCATCTACCCGATCACCAAGGGCAAGCCGCTCGGCCGGAGGATCCGGCGATCGGAGCTCAACGCGATCACCGGCTACAACACCTATCGCGAGCCGGGCCTCCCGGTGGGGCCGATCGCCAATCCGGGCAAAGAGAGCATCGCCGCCGTTCTCAACCCGGCTCAGACGCAAGCGGTGTACTTCGTCGCTGACGGGAAGGGCGGACACGTGTTCGCGAACACGCTCGCCGAGCACAACGCCAATGTTCAGAAATGGTATGCAATCCGCCGCCAGCGCGGCGAGATGTAGCTAGCCCCCCAAGGCCTCGGACCGGACATAACCGACGATCCGGTCGCGCCCGGCATAACCCCAGGCCCAGCCGAGCGTGTCGTCCAGCATGCTGAACGGATCGTCGGCCTCGAGCTCGGCCAGCTCTTCCGCCTCGTCTGACGGCGCGCTTCTTAGCGGAGCGTTGGAGGCGACCGTCTTGGCGATCGGCGCCGCATAATGGGATGCAATGACCTGTCCGGCGAGCGTCACGTCGGCAAGGTCGGGGCGGTACGCGTTGAACTTCGGGTCGGGCGGGCTCGAACGGCCGGTCAGCGCGAAGCCGTCAACGGCCGTGGGCGAAGGCTGGCTGCTGTCCGATGACGGGCCGGTGGGCGGCGGCGACCCGGTCGCTCTCGCGGAGGTTTCGTTTGAACCCTTCAAGGAAATCGGCCCCGTTGCTGGTGCGGACGACGAACACGTTGCGGCGGTCGTCCTGATCGCGCTCGCGGCGCAGATAACCGAGCGCGCCCAGGGTGTTCAAGGCACGTGTGACGACCGGCTTGGAAACCCCCAGCACCTTGGCAAGACCGCGCACCGTATGCGGGCCCGGCGTAAGGTAGACCAGCATCAGCAACGCCATCTGGCGGTTCGTCAGATCCGGCTCGCCGGATCGGACGTAGGCAATCAAGGCCCGCATCCAGCCAGCCAGCGATTCATCGCCCATTGCGGCTCTCTCTCCCGTCCGTCGAGTGACCTCGAAGTAAACCGGTAAGTGGCCGAATTGTTGCAGCGCCGGTCCGGAACAGAAGTGGAAAAGCGGCGGGAACGGGGGCTAAGCAGGCGGTCAGGACTTGCCGTAACGCCCTGATAGGACAGCGAAAACGCTTCTCAATCCAAGCGCCTCACCGCCTTTAGGCCGTCCCGGTTTTCCTTTGTCCCGCCAGGCGTAGGTATCAAAATGGGCCCACGGGAGGTCCTTGGGCACAAACCGCTTGAGGAACATTGCGGCAACGACGGCGCCGGCCATGGGCGATCCGGCCGCGTTCGCGAGGTCGGCGATGTCGCTCTTCAGCATCTCGTCATAGGCATCCCAGATCGGCATCCGCCAGACCGGGTCCGTCTCGTCCTTGCCCGCCTGGAGCAGCTCGCCCGCCAACCCGTCATCGGTCGAGAAGAGCGCCGGAAGGTCGGGACCAAGCGCAATCCGGGCGGCGCCGGTCAGCGTCGCGAAATCGACGATCAGTTCCGGCTCGCTCTCGCCGGCCTTGGTCAGTGCATCGGCGAGGATCAGCCGCCCCTCGGCATCCGTATTGTCAATCTCCACATGCAGACCCTGACGCGACCGCACGATGTCGCCGGGCCGGAGGGCAGAAGCGGAAACGGCATTCTCGACGGCGGGGATGAGGAGGTGCAACCGCACCGGAAGGCGTTCGTCCGCAATCAGAGTTGCAAGCGCCAGCGCATGGGCGGCGCCCCCCATGTCCTTCTTCATGAGCCGCATTCCGCTCGCGGGCTTGATGTCCAATCCGCCGCTGTCGAAGCACACGCCTTTGCCGACGATCGCGATCCGCGGATTCCTGGTGTCTCCCCACTCGAGCTCGATCAGACGCGGGGCGCGTTCCTTGGAGGCCGCACGGCCGACTGCGGCGATCAGCGGGAAACCGTCTTCGAGATTCTTGCCCGACGTGACGCGCACCTGGGCGCCCATGTCCTCCGCTGCCTTCCGAACCGCCTGCTCCAGCTCGGCCGGGCCAAGCTGCGACGCAGGCGTGTTCACGAGCTCGCGCACCAGAGCGACCGCCTCGGCCATGCGAATGGCGCGATCAATCCTGGCCGGCTCCCCGGTGACCAGCACCCGCGGGCCGCGCTCGTTTCCTTCCTTCTTCGATCGATAGGCATCAAAACGATGCTGCCCAAGCAACCAGCCAAGCGTTGCGGGACCCGGCTCGCCGTGCGCCAGCTTGTAAGTCCCCTTGGGCAGGCTCTCCCCGAGCTTGGCGAGGCACCAGGGAGATAGCTCCTTGGCGTCGGCCACCGCGCTGACAACCTCAAACTCCTCGCCTTTGCGCGGCAGGATGACGAAGGCGTAACCGGATTTGCCGTCGAAGCCGTGGGCCTTGAGCAAGACGCGATCCTCCGCCGGGCGCGATTTCGACCATTCCTCGAAGCTGTCTTTATCGACGAGGTGGATCAGGTGGGCCTTCTGGCCGCGGTCGGCGATCAGCAAATTGAAGAAGTCGGTCATGAGGCCGGAGCCTTAGCGACTTGCCGCAAAGGGTGAAATGCCCGGTCCACGCGGCGGTTCGCCCGGAACGTTAACCACTTCTTAGCCATGCCAAGCCAGCTTGACGGCATGTCTTTGCATGCCCAGCTCGACATCGAGCCAGAAGCCGGCGAACG
This sequence comes from Sphingomicrobium sp., assembly GCA_036378895.1. GTDB lineage: Bacteria > Pseudomonadota > Alphaproteobacteria > Sphingomonadales > Sphingomonadaceae > Sphingomicrobium. The sequence goes on along the minus strand of DASUVP010000126.1, from coordinate 17,103 downwards.
GCGCGCCTCAAAGAGGCGCAAGCTGCGCCTGCATGCGGAGGGCGTCCACGCATCCACGTCGCAGACCGAAGTCATCATTCACGACTTGTCCGAAGATGGACTTCTCGTCGAAAGCCCCATTGCGTTGAGCGAAGGCGAGCTGCTGGAGGTCGTGATTCCGGAAGCCGGGACCGTCCAGGCCGAGGTGGCGTGGAGCAGCGAGCGATTTTTCGGCTGCCGCTTCAGCCACCCGATCTCGACCGCAGCCGTTAGCGCCGCCCTTCTGCGCAGCCCGTCGGAGGACAAGGCCGCGAGCAACGGGGCCGGGGTGGAGAAGGCGCTCATCGAGCTCGAAGCGCTTTCCTTCGCGATCAAGCGCGTGACACGAGCCGTCGATCAGGCGATCGACCGCCTCACCAAGAAGCAGGACTAGCCGGACGCGGCGCTTACTTGCTCATCTGCCCGCGAATTGCACCGGCCGGAAAAGCCGAATTGTGGATGTTCACATAATAGTTGTGCGGGTTCTGGATGATGTCCTTGATCCTGGCCCGGTCGACGGCCGTGCAATCCTCCAGGTTGACCGGCTGTCCTGTCTCGAAGAAGGTCACGCGGATGGGACCGTTCGTTCCCGCGGGCGCTTCGTGAATATGGCCACGGGTCGGCGTCACGATGTTGTTGACCGTGATTTCCCAGCAGATCCGGCCTTGACCGTGGTTGGCCGTGATTAAGGCGGTCCCCGTTCCGTCCGGGTCGCCGACCGCGAACGTCACGTTCGGCGGCGTTCCGCTGACTTCCTGCCGGCCATCCATCGTCTGATCGAACTTCCGGCCGCCTTCCGCGACCGGCTGTGCCACCAGCGATGTCCCGATTAGTACAGCGGATGCCGCGAGTAGAAAGGTCTTCTGGCGCATGGCATTTCTCCTGCCATTCACCCCGCCCGGCGCAGCCCAGTTAGCACATGGGCGCGAAAAACTCGACTTAGGCGGCCTCGGCCACTCCGAAGAGGTCGTGCTCGTCGGCGTCCTCGACGCGGACCGTCACGATGTCGCCCGGGGCAAGATGACCCGCGTCGCGCAGGTGAACCTCGCCGTCGATCTCCGGAGCATCGGCCTTCGAGCGGCCTGTCGCACCTTCGCCGTCAACGGCATCGATCAGCACGTCGAGCGTCTTGCCGACCTTCGCGCGCAGCTTCTCGGCCGAAATGTGCGCGGACAGCTCCATCACCCGGTCGTAGCGCTCCTGCTTCACCTCTTCTGGCACTGGATCGGGAAGGGCGTTTGCCGCCGCGCCCGACACCGGCTCGAACTTGAACGCGCCAACCCGGTCGAGTTGCGCTTCCTCCAGCCAGTTGAGGAGGTACTGGAAATCCTCTTCCGATTCGCCGGGGAAACCAACGACGAAAGATGAGCGGACTGCCATGTCCGGCACGACCGAGCGCCAGATCTTCAGCCGCTCCAGCACCTTGGCTTCGTTCGCCGGCCGCTTCATCGAGCGGAGCACCTTCGGGCTCGCATGCTGAAACGGAATGTCGAGGTAGGGAAGGACGAGCCCCTCAGCCATCAACGGGATGACCTGGTCGACGTGCGGGTAGGGGTAGACGTAGTGGAGGCGCACCCAGGCGCCGAGCTTGCCCAGCTCGCGGGCAAGGTCGGTCATGTGCGCGCGAACTTCCTCGCCCTTCCACATGCGCGGCTGGTGGCGGATGTCGACGCCATAGGCCGACGTGTCCTGGCTGATAACCAGCAGCTCCCTTGTGCCAGCCTCGACCAATTTCTCGGCCTCGCGCAGGACCGCGTCAGGCCGACGGCTGGCGAGGTCTCCGCGAATGCTGGGGATGATGCAGAAGCTGCAGCGGTGATTGCAGCCCTCTGAGATCTTCAGATAGCTGTAGTGCCGCGGCGTGAGCTTCAGACCGGCTTCCGGCACCAAGTCGACGTAGGGCGAGACGGCGGCCGGCGCAGCATCGTGCACCGCCGAAACCACCTCCTCGTACTGCTGCGGCCCGGTAACCGCGAGCACGTCCGGGAAGCGCTGGCGGATGACGTCCGCCTCATTGCCCATGCAACCCGTGACGACCACGCGTCCGTTTTCGGCGATGGCCTCGCCGATCGCCTCGAGGCTCTCTTCCTTCGCGGAATCGAGGAAGCCGCAGGTGTTGACCAGCACGACGTCCGCGCCCGCATAGTCGGGGGACATCTGATATCCGTCGGCGCGCAGCTTGGTGATGATCCGCTCGCTGTCCACCAAAGCCTTGGGACAGCCGAGCGACACTAGGCCCACGCGCGGGGGTCGAGGCAGAGTTGTCGTTTCCATCGGGAAGGCGCGCCCAATATAGGAAGTTTGGGGCGAAAACTAGGTCTTAGGCGGCAGCTTTCCGCGACGTCAGCTGCACCGTCCATGCGGTACGGCAGAACTCGAAGGCGAGCGTCGCCACATGGGCACGCTGAACCTCCTCGGCCGGAATCGTGCCGCCCTGGCCGTCCGGAAGGTCGAAACAGTCGCAGGCGTCGGGGACGAGGATCATGTCCCAGCCCATGTTCGCGCCCGTCCGGACCGTCGTCGATACGCACATGTCGGTGGATATGCCGAATGCCACCACATGTTTCGCTCCGAGCCGCTTCAGGCGAAGGTCGAGGTCGGTTCCGATGAAAGCCGAGTTGACGCTCTTCGTGACCAGCGGCTCATCGCGTTGCGGCTCGAAGCCCGGCCGGAAAGCGTTGCCGGGAGTTCCCGGCGCCAGCGACGATCCAGACTGAACGGAGTCGTGGCGGACGTGGATGATCGGCCGACCAGCAGCGCGCCATGCGGCAAGCAGCGCCAGCCCGTTCGCATCCACCTCGTCGTTCCAACGTTGGGGCCAGGGCGGGCCGTCGAACGCCTGCTGCATGTCGATGGGCAGGAGGACGGCGCGATCAAGGTCGATTGTCATGGTAATCCGTTACTCCTCGGCCGAGTGACACGCTCACAAAAAGTGTGGATCGTCCCATAAGTGGAAGGTCGCATCGCTCCGCTGGCAATGGACCAAAGCGCCGTCTAAGACGCGCTGGCTTACCCCTCAGGAGTGAAGAATGCGCATCGCGATGATCGGCACCGGCTATGTGGGGCTCGTCTCCGGCGCTTGCCTTGCCGACTTCGGCCATGAAGTCACCTGCATCGACAAGGACGCAGGAAAGATCGACCGGCTGAAGGACGGCATCATGCCGATCTGGGAGCCGGGCCTGGAAGCGCTGGTCAAGGCCAATACCGAGCGGGGCCGGCTGAGTTTCACGACCGATCTTGCCGAAGGGGTGAAGGATGCGGAAGCGGTCTTCATCGCGGTCGGCACTCCTGCGCGGCGCGGCGACGGTCACGCCGACCTCACCTACGTGTTCGACGCGGTCCGCGAGCTGGCTCGCGTCCTGAAGGGGCCGGTCATTGTGGTCACGAAGTCGACAGTCCCCGTTGGCACCGGCGACCGCATCACGGAGCTGCTGAACGAAGAGGGCGCGCCGTCGGGAACGTCCGTCGCGTCCAATCCCGAGTTCCTGCGCGAAGGCGCAGCGATCCGCGACTTCAAGATTCCCGACCGGATCGTGGTTGGCGCCGAGGACGAGCGCGCACGCGAAGTCCTCCGCGAGATCTACCGGCCTTTGTTCCTCAACCAGGCGCCGATCCTGTTCACCGGCCGCCGTACGGCGGAGCTTATCAAATATGCCGCGAACGCCTTCCTTGCGATGAAGATCAGCTTTATCAACGAGATGGCGAACCTGTGCGAGGCGGTTGACGCCGACGTCCAGGACGTTGCGCGCGGCATCGGTCTCGACAACCGCATCGGCCCCAAGTTCCTCCACGCGGGCCCGGGTTATGGCGGAAGCTGCTTCCCCAAGGACACGCTTGCCTTGCTGCAGACAGCCAGCGAAGCCGGCGTCGAGCAGCGCATCGTGAAAACCGTCGTGGAGGTCAACGACGAGCGCAAGGAAGCGATGGCCGACCGCGTCGCCAAGGCGCTCGGCGGAAGCGTCGAGGGCAAGCGCATCGCGCTCCTCGGGGTCGCCTTCAAGCCGAATACCGACGACATGCGCGATGCGCCGTCGATCCCGCTCGTGAACCGCCTGCTCGAACAGGGCGCGAGCATCTCGGCCTATGATCCGGTCGCCATCGACAATGCACGCAAGCTGCTTCCTAGAGCAGAGTTCGCCAAGAACGCCTACGCCGCGGCCAAGGACGCCGACGCGCTTGTCGTCGTGACCGAATGGGACGAGTTCCGGGGCCTCGACCTCGATCGCTTCGCCTCGACCATGCGCGGCAAGGTCATCGTCGATCTGCGCAACGTCTATAACCGGGCCGACGCCGAGGAAGCCGGTCTCGATTATGTCGGACTGGGCCGCGGACGCATCGGAACCGGTCCGCGTCTCAAGCTGGTTCGGAACGGCGCCAAAGCCGCCCGCTAGCAAGGAATGTCGTCGCCCCGGATCGTCATCGTCGGCCTCGGCTATGTCGGACTGCCGCTCGCGGTGGCGCTTGCGCGAAAGTTCGACGTCACCGGCATCGACAAGGATTCCGATCGGATCGCCGAGCTTCGCAACGGCCATGACCGCACCCGCGAAGTCGATACAGACACTCTGCGGTCGTCATCACTGAAGCTGGCCTACGAGGCCGAGCAATGCCGGGGCGCGGATGTCTACATCGTCACCGTCCCAACCCCGGTCGATTCCCACAATCGCCCCGATCTCGGCGCGGTCATGTCGGCGACACGCACTATTGCTGGGCTGATCGACCCGGCGAAGCGTCCGACCATCGTCTATGAAAGCACGGTCTATCCGGGCGTGACGGAGGACCTTTGCGGGCCCGAGATCGAACGGCTCGCCTGCCTCCAGCGCGGACGCGATTTCCGCCTCGGCTACAGCCCCGAGAGGATCAATCCCGGCGACCGTGAGCATACGGTCGACCGCATCACCAAGGTCATCGCGGGCGAAGATGAGGAAGTCCTCGACCAACTCGCCGAAATCTACGGCTGGGTGACCAGCGGCGGCGTGTTCCGGGCCGCGTCGATCAAGGCAGCCGAGGCCGCGAAGGCGATCGAGAACGCCCAGCGCGACATCAACATCGCCTTCATGAACGAGGTGACGCAGATTTTCTCCCGGCTCGACGTTTCCATCTGGGATGTTCTCGCGGCCGCCCGGACCAAGTGGAACTTCCTGCCGTTCGAGCCGGGCCTCGTCGGCGGCCATTGCATCGGCGTCGATCCTTATTATCTCAGCCATCTTGCTCAGCAGATCGGCCACGACCCGCAGGTCATCCTCGCCGGGCGCGGCACCAATGACGACATGGGCCGCTGGATCGCGGACAGTCTCCACGATCGGCGAGGGGCGAAGGCGGGCAGCGCCCTGGTGCTGGGCGTGACCTTCAAGGAGAATGTTCCCGACCTTCGCAACAGCCGTGCTTTCGACGTGGTCAAGCGCCTGCAGTGGCTCGGCTACTCGGTCGACGTCTCAGACCCGCTCGCCGATCCCGAAGAGCTGCGCCATGAGCAGGGCCTCGAACTCACCGCCCTCGACGGAAAGCGCTACGACCTCGTCGTCGGCGCCGTGCCGCATGCGGCATACCGTGACCTCTCCGATGCCGAACTCGCCGGCCTGCTGAACCCCGGCGGACTCCTTGCCGACATCAAAGGCATGTGGCGCGAACGCGCGCTCGACCCGTCGATCGGACGCTGGACGCTTTAAGCGTCGGGACGAGGCGCCGTTTCCTTCATGATGAGAAAAATGGGCAGGACGCACAGGCTGACGAGCGCGATCATTGCGCCCGGAGCCATCGCCCAGCCGGTGCGCTCGACCAGCAACTGGGCGACATAGGGCGTCAGCCCGCCGAAGACGGCGGTCGCCATGGTGGCTCCGAGCGCCAGCCCGGTGACGCGCCCCTCGCCGGGGAATTGCTCGGCCGTCGCGACCGCGCCGACGGCGCTGACTCCCCCGGCCAGTGCGGCGAGGACCAAAGCTCCGACCAGGGCCTGAGCATGCGAACCGCTGGCCATGAGCGAGAACATGGCGGCAGGCAGGAGAGCGCTGCCGATGGCGAGCAGGACCAGCACCGGTTTTCGTCCCCACCGATCGGACAATATGCCGACGAAAGGGGTCACGAGGATCACGATCACGGCCGCGATCGTCGACAGCCACAGTGAGACTTCTTCGCTCAGCGCCCCCGCCGAGGTCATGAAGGCCGGCACATAAGTGATCCCGACATAATAAGTGATGGACCCGAGCGCGGAGATTGCGAAGGCCCGTCCAATCGCTCCGCGGTGATGGGTGAGGCTGTGGCGGAGCGGGCTGTCGGGGATCGTCCGCTCTGCGACCTGCCGATGAAACTCGGGCGATTCCTCCATCGTCGATCGGGCAATCCACACCGTGCCGGCGAGCGCCGCGCCGAAGAAGAACGGAATCCGCCAGCCCCAACTGGCGAGGTCGGCCTCGCTCATCGAAGCGACGGTGAGCGCGGACACGCCGACGGCGAGCAGGGCGCCGACCTCGCTTGCGGCCGAGGCGGACGACGCGATCAGCCCGCGCCGGCGGGGCGGGGCGCCTTCGAGCAGATAGGCGACGACCCCGGTATATTCGCCGCCGACGGAGAACCCCATGACGCAGCGCAGCAGGATCAAGAGGGCGCCCGCCGCCGCCCCGATCTGCGAATGAATCGGGAGCAAAGCGGTCGCCAGCATCGCCCCGGTCATTACCGCGACCGACAGCAGCATCATGTGCCGCCGTCCCTTGCGGTCGCCGATGTGGCCGAAGAAGACGGCTCCGAGCGGCCGCATCAGATAAGCGACGGCAAAGCCGCCGAGCGCGACCAGAAGGGATTCGCTTCCGGGGCCAAAGAAGACTCGGGCAAGAACGGTCGCGAAGTAGAGATAGAGCGTGAAGTCGTACCATTCGACGATGGTCGAGAAAGCGGCGATCGCTAGCGAGCCTTGCGAGATCGGGCGATGGCCGCGTTCAGCTTTGGTCGGCTGCAAAGATCACTCCGTTATCGGATGTAAAATAACCGAATCTAAACCGTATCCGTTCATCATGACTCCGACGATTGGAGCTCCATGGGTAGCATCAGACGCCTGTTGAAGACGGGGGGCAATTCTTCCCAGGAAGAATCGCGTCCCGCGTCCGCGCGTGCGGAAGCGCTGATCCAGGAGTTCGAAAACAGCGAGAAGGGCTGGTTCTGGGAGACCGGCCGGGACGGCTCGCTCACTTACATCAGCGACAGCGTCGCACGCGCCCTCGGGCGTGAGCCCGCCGATCTCATCGACCAACCGTTCGCCGACTTGGTCTCTACGGAAAGCGCGGATGGGAGCGCGACCTCGGAGCGGACTCTCGGCTTCTACCTGTCGTCGCACGTTGCCTTCCAGGACCTGATCGTCAGGGCCAAGACGAAGAACGAGATCTGGTGGTCGATCTCGGGTCGCCCGATTCACGACGAGATCGGCCGCTTCTTCGGGTTCAGGGGTTTTGCCTCCGACCTCACCAAGATGCGCCAGTCGGAGGTCGAGCTCGACCGGCTGGCGCGACAGGACTCCCTGACCGGCCTCGCCAATCGCGAAGCGCTCCGCCGGGCGCTCGACGATGCCTTGGTGAGCGCGGCCCGGCGGAAGCACCGCTGTGCGGTCTTCCTCCTCGACCTCGACCGGTTCAAGGCGGTGAACGATACGCTCGGCCATCCGGCGGGAGATACTTTGCTTCGGCTCGTGTCCTTGCGGCTCCGGGACGAAGTCGGCGACCTTGGGCAGGTCGGCCGTCTGGGCGGCGACGAGTTCGAAGTCGTTCTTCCGAGCACTTCGTCCCACGACGATCTGTCGCGGCTGGCGCAGGGCATCATCGACAATCTGTCGCGGCCTTACACGATCAACGGAACCGTGGTTTCGATCGGCGCGTCCGTCGGCATCGTCACCTCGGACTATGACAATCGCACGTCCGACGATCTGATGCGCGATGCCGACCTCGCGCTTTACGCCGCAAAGGCAGCCGGCAAGGGATGCTTCCGTTTCTTTGCGCCGGAGATGCACGAAGCCGCACGGGACCGGCAGAAGATGGAGTCCGACCTCCGCGTCGCGTTAGAGAAGGGCGAGCTCCGCGTCGTCTTCCAGCCCTGCGTCGACGCCTCGAGCGAGGCGGTGACCGGTTTCGAGGCGCTCATCCGCTGGGACCATCCCGAGCACGGGCCCGTGAGCCCGACGCAATTCATCCCGCTCGCCGAGGAAATCGGGCTGATCAACGAGATCGGCGAATGGGTGCTTCGAACGGCTTGCGCCGAGGCCGCCAAATGGCCGCAGCAGGTGTCGGTCGCGGTCAACCTGTCACCGGTTCAGTTCAAGCTGCCGTCGCTCCCATCGACCGTCCGGGCGGTGCTCAAGGACAGCGGCCTCGACGCGAAGCGGCTGGAGCTGGAGATCACCGAGGGGCTGCTGCTCAGCAACGACGCCCACGTCCACGACATGATCCACAGCCTGAAGAAGATCGGGCTGAAGCTGGCGCTGGACGACTTCGGAACGGGCTATTCGAGCCTCAGCTATCTGCTCCGCGTCCCGTTCGACAAGATCAAGATCGACCAGAGCTTCGTCCGCGGCGCATCCGACCCCGAAAGCCGGAACGCGGCGCTGATCCGGGCGATGATCAGCCTGGCCTCGGACCTCAAGATGCAGACGACCGCGGAAGGGGTGGAAACGCAGGAGGAGCTGCTGCTCGTCCGCAACCTCGGCTGCTCGCTCGTCCAGGGATATTATTTCGGCAAGCCGATGTCCGCCGAGGATGCGCTGGAGCTGGCCGGGAAGGGATCCGCGACGCGGCCCGACGCGCACTTCACGCCGCGCGAGCCGCGCATCCGCATCATCCGCGCCGCGCTGCTTCATTACCAGGGGCAGGTGAAGGGCGCGCGGCTCAGGAACATCTCCAGCGGCGGAGCGCTCGTCGAATGCCGCGACGAGGTGGAGGTCGGCACCGACATCGGACTCGACTTCGGAGCGGGCGGAGTGATCGCCGGGAAGATCGTCTGGTCGAAGGGCACCCAGTTCGGGGTCCAGTTCAAGGAGAAGTTCGACCTCAAGCTCCTCCAGGTCGCGGCAAGCCCATTGCCGAAAGGCGCCTATGTGATGCGGCCCAACTACCTCAAGAGCGGTGACTCTTCCGCGTAGCTCGGTCGTCAGCCGATGACGGTGACGCCCTCCTTGGCCCATTCCTTGTCGACGTCGACGCCTTGCTCCGCCCACTCCGCGCGGGTCCAGCATTTGAGCTCCTCGAGGCGGCTGCCAGTGATGGCTTCGATTCGCATGCAATATCTGGCGTCCGGACCTGCGGCCGGGGCGCCTGCCACCGGGGCGGATTCAGGCTGGGTTGCCGATGCCGCCGACGAAGCGACGATCGTGCCGAGGGCGAGAATCAATTCCATGAGCGCCATGGCGTTTCTCCTTAAAGGCAACACTGGCGCGCCCTTTTAGACCTTAGGCGTAGCGCGGTCATCTCAATCCTGAAGTCGAAATGCGGCCTCTAGTGACGATGCTGAGCGTCGGACGATGCTGGGATCGCTGGATGGCGGCCTCGTAGCGGTCGGCGAGCTCCCGGTGAATCTCACCGGCGATCGTGTCTCCGGCAGCTTCGGCAAGCTCGCGTTCGACCTGGGCGCGGACCCGAAAATATTCGAGCTGATCGACTGGCGACATAGGTGCAACTCCCGCACTGGAGGCACGACGAGCCTCGCCGCTCAAATATCCTCGTCCGGCATTGGACAGTCCTTAACCTGGCTCAGTTTTCTGGCCGCAGTCCCGGGCAAACTTGCTAACATTATTTACTCGATGAGGCCCCGGCCGGACGTCATAGTCGCGTCAGGTTGATGGCGTAGGAAAAGACGAAGACCATCAGCAGCGCCGCAACGATGAACGTCATCGCTACATTGCGCCTCATCATCAGCGGTCGCCCTTGTCGCCTTCGCCCTTTGCAGGCTTCGTCCGGGAATCGCGTTTCTGATCCTGAGCGAGGCTGCGGCCGACGTCGTCCGATTCCTTGAACTTGCCTTCCTTGTCGCGCCTGACGAAGCGCTTGTCGGGTCCGGTGTCGATCAATTCTCGGGGCATTCCATCCTCCTTTTGGGCTTCCGGCCTTGGCCGAGCTGGTCCAGCAGCGCTGAAAGCCGGGTGGAAGGCAGTTCGCCGCGAACTGCCATCGCCCGCCGAAGCGCGCCGCCAATGGGATCCTGGTCGGATCCCGGCTGAAGGCTCCAACGTGCTTCACACTCAACATTCACAGTAGAACTCGCGTTACGTTGCCGCATTCAAACGTGGCCCTCGCAACATCGTTCAAGGAAGATTGCGCTAAATTTCAGTAACTTGAGTTAAATGCCCAACGCTGCGTCACCGGGCCGCCTCTTCAGGCCAGTCGCGCTGCTGCCCAGCATCCAGGAACTGGCGCAAGCCTTTGGCGCTGGTGTTCGCCCAAGTCCCCTACCCAAGGATAGTTTGTCCGGGTCATCCTACTGCTGTAATATCGCGCTCGCTCGGTGATCCCTGGGGGAGTGGCGCCGATGCGCGACAATACAAACAGATTGCTTTTCATCCTCGGACTGGTCCTGTCCGTCGGCGCCATCGCTTTTGCCATCAATACTGGTGGTGGAGTGGGCGGAGTGGGCGGCCACGGCGGCATCCTGTGGTGCTTCACCGTCTACTTCATGCTGGTGATCTCCACTCTGATATGGTTCACGGAGTGCGTCGTCAGCTGCGACCCCGCCGACGAAGGCGGGAGGTGTCGGGTGATCTGCTTCAGGAAGTTCCTGATCATCAACGACATCCTGCTGATTCTCCTGCTCTTCTGCATCGGGGGCCAGATCTTCTAGGTCCGCGGCGGCGCCGGACTGGCGTCTGAGCATGTCGAACCATTCGTCGCGCAGCGCCTCCTGGGCTGCGCGACGCTCGTCATTGGCGGCGATGTGGAGCGCTTCGAGCAGCCCGGCCTCTTCGGGCGTGCATTCGCGCTCGTAGCCCTATGAGCCCCACTCGACCTTCTCGTAGCCGGTGAAACCGGCGGGGGCGGGAAGTTGGTCATCCAGCTCTTCTCGCCCGTCCTGTCATCCGTCCAGCAGCGCTCGTTGAGGGCTTCCTCTTCCTTTTCTTCCGTTTCCTCATCCTCTTCAAAGTTTGCGGCTGTTGGATTTGCGCTCAAGCATCAATCTCCTCTTCATCCACCGCGCTCGCCCGCGACTGGATGAACCGGAAGCGCTGCGCCGGGTCCTTGCCCATCAGCCGCTCGACCAGGTCCTTCACCGGCTGGCGGTCTTCATAGGCTGACGGCAAAGTCACCTTCAGCATGGACCGCGTCGCCGGGTCCATCGTCGTTTCCTTGAGCTGGTTCGGGTTCATCTCGCCGAGGCCCTTGAAGCGGCTGACTTCGACCTTCTTGCCCTTGAACTCGGTCGCTTCGAGCTCGGCGCGGTGGGCGTCGTCTCGGGCGTAGAGGGTCTTGGCTCCGGCGGTGAGGCGGTAGAGCGGGGGCTGCGCCAGGAACAAATGGCCGCGGCGGACCAGCTCCGGCATTTCCTGGAAGAAGAAGGTCATCAGCAAGGTCGCGATGTGGGCGCCGTCCACGTCCGCGTCGGTCATGATGATGATGCGTTCGTAGCGAAGGCTCGCCTCGTCGAACTTGTCGCGGGTGCCGCAGCCGAGTGCGAGGTTGAGGTCGGCGATTTCCTGGTTGGCGCGGATCTTGTCGGCGGTGGCGCTGGCGACGTTGAGGATCTTGCCGCGGATGGGGAGGATCGCCTGCGTCTTGCGGTCGCGGGCCTGCTTGGCCGAGCCGCCGGCGCTGTCGCCCTCGACGATGAACAGCTCGGTGCCTTCGGGATCGTCGCTGGCGCAGTCGGTGAGCTTGCCGGGGAGGCGGAGCTTGCGGGCTGAGGTGGCCGTCTTGCGCTTGACCTCACGCTCGGCGCGGCGGCGGAGGCGCTCCTCCATCCGCTCGAGGATCGAGCCGAGCAAAGCGCGGCCACGGTCCATGTTGTCGGCGAGATAATGGTCGAAATGGTCGCGGACGGCATTCTCGACGAAGCGCGCGGCCTCGAGGCTGGTGAGGCGGTCCTTGGTCTGGCTCTGGAAGTGCGGGTTGCGGATGAACACCGACAGCATCAGCTCGACGCCGTTGAAGACGTCGTCGGCGGTGATGTCCTTCGCCTTCTTGTTGCCGACCAGCTCGCCGAAGGCGCGCAGGCCCTTGGTAAGGGCGGCGCGGAGGCCCGCTTCGTGCGTGCCGCCGTCGGGCGTGGGGATGGTGTTGCAGTAATAGCTTTCGGAGCCGTCGGAATAGAGCGGCCAGGCGACGGCCCATTCGGCGCTGCCCTGAGACGCGCCGTCCGCGGCGGGGAAGTCCTGCTTGCCGACGAAGGGCTGGTTGGTGACGGCGGGGCGGTCGCCGAGCTGCTCGGCGAGATGGTCGGCGAGGCCGCCGGGGAACTGGAAGGTGGCGCTTTCGGGGAGGTCGGCGCTGGTGAGCGACGGGTCGCAGCGCCAGCGGATCTCGACGCCGGCGAAGAGATAGGCCTTGGAGCGGACGAGGCGGAGGAGGCGGCCGGGATCGAAGTCTGACTCGGCGCCGAAGATCTCCGGGTCGGGAGTGAAGGTGACGGTAGTGCCGCGCTTGTTGGGGGCTGCGCCGATCTCTTCGAGCTTGGAGGTCGCGACGCCCTTCGAGAAGGACTGGCGGTAAAGCTTCTTGTCGCGGGCGACCTCGATGATGGTTTCGGTCGAGAGCGCGTTGACGACGCTGACTCCGACGCCGTGGAGGCCGCCGGAGGTGCTGTAGGCCTTTCCCTCGAACTTGCCGCCCGAGTGGAGGGTGGTCATGATGACCTCTAGCGCCGACTTGCCCGGGTACTTGGGGTGCGGATCGACCGGGATTCCGCGGCCGTTGTCGAAGACGGTCAGCCGGTTGCCGGGCTCCAGCGTGACCTCGATGCGGCTGGCGTAGCCGGCGACGGCCTCGTCCATCGCATTGTCGATGACCTCGGCCGCGAGGTGATGGAGCGCCCGGGCGTCGGTGCCGCCGATGTACATGCCGGGACGGCGGCGGACGGGCTCTAGGCCTTCGAGGACCTCGATGGAGGAGGCGTCGTAGCTTTCGGGTGTGGCGGAAGCGGCGGAGGAAGCGAACAGGTCGGACATGTAGGGACAGCTATAAGACCCTGATTCCGCGCGTGCCAAGCGGAGCACCTAGGTTTTCCACAGCCTAGAGGCGGTGACGCTTCGCCCAGTCCTTGCGGAGGATGCTCATGATGAGGGCATCGCGGATGCGGCTGTCGACGGAGCGGTGGTAGTCGCGAAGCCGGCCCTCGACGATGAAGCCGAGCTTTTCGTAGGCATGGCGGGCGCGCTCGTTCTCGACGAACAGGTCGAGGTCGATGCGGTTGGTCTCGGTCTCGATGTAGAGCCAGTCGAGGGCGCTGCTCAGCAGGCGGCTTCCGGCGCCTTGGCCGGCTTCGCTCGCGACGATGCGCTTCAGGTGGACCCGGCGATCGGGCTCGCCGATGTGCTGAAAGATGGCGAAGGCGCTGATGGCGCCGCCGTCGCGCAGGACGAAGTAGCGGACGCTGTCCTTCGCCATTTCGGCGGCGTGCTGCTCCTCGCTCCAGCGGCCGACATAGTCCTCGAAGCCCGGAGTGCGCTCGATAGCCATGATGGCGGGGATGTCGGCTGGCGTTGCGAACTCGGCGTTCATCGGTGCCGGATAGCAGGATTCCTCTCGAACATCGCGTCGAGGCCGTAGCGGCCGGAGCCGCGCAGGCCGAAATAAAGGCCGAGGAAGATGAGCACGAGGGCCGGCCACCAGGTGGGGAAGAGGTCGGGCGCATGGACCATCCACACCGCGAGGATGAACTGGAAGCAGGTGATGAGCCCGAGCCAGCGGGTGAACAGGCCGAGGATGAAGCCAATGCCTGCAGCGAACTGGAAGTACACCGAAAGCGGCGCCATCAGCTCTGGCGCGGGGAAGCCGAAATGGGCGAGGAACTTCACGAACTCGTCCATGCGCGCGGCGCTCAAGATGTTGTCGTGACTCTGGTAGATGAGGAACACGCCGGTCGCGCAGCGGAGCAGCAGTAGCCCGAGATCCGCGAAGCGCGCATTGCCCGGCAGGAATAGGAAGTTTCTCAGCTTCATGATGAGCCCCCTCGGGTTCTGCTTCGCACGGTTGCTGGACGTGCATGAACCGGGGTTCGACGAACCGTTCGCCTGATGTTGCGAACAGCCTTGAAACCGATGTTTCTTGCACCAAATGAGCGCTGCCAGACGCCAGATGGGTCCGGTGACGGGGGCTGCGGCCTCGGCTGCTCCTCCGCCTTGCTCACTTGAGGAGGACAATATGCGTAGTGCTTTCGATTTTGCGCCGTTTCGGCGCTCCACCGTCGGCTTCGACCGGCTGTTCGACATGCTGGAGAACAGCAACGCGAGCCAATCCCAGGAAAACTATCCGCCGTTCGACCTGATCAAGCTCGGCGACAATGACTATCGCATCGAGCTGGCCGTAGCCGGCTTCAAGCCGGGCGAGATCGACATCACCGCCCAGCAGAACGTGCTCATCGTCAGCGGCAAGAAGAACGACGAGTCCGAGAGCCGCGGGCAGGACTATGTCTATCGCGGCATTGCTACGCGCTCGTTCGAGCGCCGCTTCGCTCTCGCCGACCATATCCAGGTGCGCGGCGCGGACCTGAAGGACGGCCTGCTCGCGATCGAGCTCGTCCGCGAGATCCCCGAGGCGATGAAGCCGCGGAAGATCGAGATCGGCGGCTCGCAGGAGCGGTCCGCGATCGGAGGCGGGGAGCAGCCGGCTTCCCGGCAGACGGTCGATGCGGAGGCTGAGAACGCCTAAGGCTGCGGCCTAGGCTTTAAAAAGGCCCCGGGGCATTTCGCTCCGGGGCCTTTCTTTTGTGCGTCGGTAGGGAGTGTGGGGAGAGACCGACGCGGCGGGTTACCAGGCTCGTGTTTCGGCAATCTCGAGCTCGCCGACGACCGAGATCAAGGCGGCGACCAGGTCGTCCGCGGTTCTGGTTGCGCGGCGGTCGCTGGCGAAGGACACGCCGAGCACCCGCTCGCCCTGCCAGTCGCCCAGGCCCACGAATTTCCATCCGCGTGACTGAAGCCGGGCATGGATGTCCTTCGTCTTCGGCCCGAAGCTGACAGTGACGATGTCGGGCATCAAATCGTGCAGCATCGTGGTTCCGCCGATCCCGGCGCAGGTCTCGGCGAACCGCGTCGCAGCCGCCGAATGCGGAAGCGGCGAGGCTGCCGGACGTCTGGACCGGGCACTACGGCGGCGGCGCATCGGAAACGCGACGCGCTCCAGGAATGGCCGGTTCGTACGTTCAATGACTTCGTGTTTCATGATGCAAAATTCCGGGGGGGTGGGGGTGGTTGCTCTCAGCCTTTCGTCACGGTGACTTTCAGGAAGGTCGCGGGAATGTCGGTGGTCTCGCCGCCCTCGTTCTGGGCGAAGAACAGGTCGTTCAGCTCTTGCGCCAGCTCGCGCTCGCGGAAGTCCTTCGACGCCGACTCGAAGGCGTTCATGGTCGGCCCGTAAAAGCGCCGGAACGTCTCGAAGAGGTTGGCCGGCGGAGTCTCGCCGCGGAAGCGCCAGGTGCACTGCTCGAACCCGATGTTGACCGGCGTAATTCCGGCGGCTTCGAAGCGCTCGCGCACCTTCGCCTGGTCGCCCCAGGTCATCGGGCTGATGAAGCCTTCCGGCGGGGGAGGCGTGTAGGCCCCGCTGATCTTCAGGATCTGAGCGACGAGCGTGGGGTCGCCGGGGATCCAGTTGCCCATGACGATCCGGCCGCCCGGCTTCGTCACGCGCACCAGCTCCTTCGCGACGTCGAACGGCCTGGGCGCGAACATCGCTCCGAAGACGCTGACGACGAGGTCGTAGGTGCCGGGCTCGATGTTCCGAAGGTCCGACGCATCGCCCTCGACGAAGCGCAGGTTCTTGAGCCCCGCGGCCGTGGCGCGTTCGTTGCCGGCGGCGACCAGGTTCGACGCGATGTCGACGCCGAGCACGTCCGCGCCCAGCCTCGCCGCCGGAAGAGCCGTCGTTCCGTCGCCGCAGCCGACGTCCAGCACCTTCATGCCCGGTGCGATGCCAAGCGTTGCGACGAAATCCTCACCGCTGCGGCGCATCGTTCCCGCGATGCGCGTGAAGTCGCCCTTTTCCCAAAGGGCACGGTTCGGATTGATCTTTTGAATTCCGAGATCAGCCATGTTCTTTTCAGCTCCCCTTTTGAGCAGGTTGGCGCCACGCCCGACGACGTGGCGCCGAGAGTTGCGTCAGCCGACGCGCAGCGAGCCGTTCATTTTGATCGGCCGGCTCATGTTGAAGTAGTTGGGCGACGTCTTCATGACCGTCTGGTGGATTTCCTCGAAATCCGCGGCCGAACCGTCACCCTTGATCGTAACGACATAGTCGATGTTCTCGTAGCCCGGCGGCACCGAGTCGCTGAGGCCGAGGAAGCCGCGCAGGTCGAGCTCGCCCTTGGTCCTGATCTCGAGCGATTCCAGGTTGATGCCCTTGAGCGACGCGCCGGCGACGTAGCCGACCGTGATGCAGGCGTTGAACGCCGCCATCAGCAGCTCCTGCGGATTGGGCGCACGGTCCTCGCCGAGAAGCTCGAACGGCTCGTCAGCGACGATCGTGTGTGTGCGGCTGATCCGCTCGCCGCCCAGGTTGAAGCCGCTGATCGTCGTCTCGCTGCGGGTCTGGCCCTTCCAGCGGGTGACGACGTCGAACGTGACGACGCCCTTCGAACTGTCCTTCTCGATGGCTTCGACGACTTCGCCGAGCGCCTGAAGGTCGAGCCCATTCACGGGCGCGTTCTTTACGGTATCCAACATGTATTTTTCTCCTTGGGTTGAATGGTTCAGGCGAAGATCGGCGCTGCCTCGGCAATGCGAGCGGCCGCCTTTGACGAGATGTTCTGGAGCGTTGCCTTGAAGCGCTCGTGGACCAGGCCGGAGCCGATGAAAGTCCAGCGCGCTGCCTGATGCTGCTGCGCCTCGATCTCGGCGCGGTTCTCCAGCTTGCGGCCGATCACTTCCTCGAGCGCGTCGAGATTAAAGGCCGCCTGGGCCTTTAGACCGCC
>DASUVP010000125.1:0-4563 GCA_036378895.1 Sphingomicrobium sp. | reverse complement strand
CCTCGTCACGCCATCACCATATTCAGACCTAGCGACACCCCTGCGCACGGCCTGAGAAAGAGGCTGCCATGTATTATGGTTACATGGTCAGCAAGCGCGCCTCCTTATAGTCGGCTCAAAGGCCGTGCAACGGATTTTGTTCCACGCTTGTTACATTGTGCCCTCTTGGGGCGAGCTGCCGGCGAACGAGGATAGCTCGACCCCGACGGCGCGGGCCTCCGGATAGACGTCGGGTTTCGCCGTGATGACGCGTAGCGCCTTCACCCCGCGCAGCGCCGCGACCCGGTCGTAAATCGCATGTGCCAGAGATTCCTGGAGATTGTAACGGCGGGCGGTCGCGAGCTCCTCGACCTGCTCGCGCAGGAAGTCGTAATCCCAGGCGAGCGCCGGGTCGTCGCAGTCCGCCGGCGGGATATGATCGAGCCAGATCTCGACGGACACCAGCAAGCGCTGCGGAGCCCCGATCTCGAACTCGTGGAATCCGATGTCCGCCATGACTTCGAGCGAATCGAGGAAGATTCGCGCGGCTTTCGGGCGAAGGGATTCGGGCACGAGGCCCTGCAGATTCGGTCGATCCTCGCTCATCGATTCTCCAGTCAGGATGCAGTCGTCCGAGCTACAGGAATTGAACGTCGCGTGCCGGCGGCGTGAAGCGCAGCCCGCCGTCTATCACGATCACCTCGCCGGTAACCGCCGGCGCCGATACCAAATAGCGGATCGCGGCCACGACGTCGGCGGGCTCGACGCCCCGGCCAAGCGGGTTGCGCGCGTGCACGCGTTCGAAATTCTCTTCGGTCTGGCCCGAGGAGCGCAGCATCAATGCGGGCGCGATCCCGTTGACCCGGATGCCGTGGCCGGCAAGCGCCCTCGCCGCGAGGTCGGTGAACCCGGCCAGGGCCTGCTTGGACAAGGTGTAGCTTAGGAAGTCGGGGTTCGGAGCCGCAAGCTTCGAATCCAATATGTTGACGACGAGCGCATCGGCGCCTTTGCCGTGGCGGCGCGCGAGCTCCTCCGTGAGGAGGATCGGGGCGCGTAGATTCACCGCCATGTGCGCATCGAGCTCGTCCGATTTGAAGCGGCCAAGCTCGTCGCGGGCAAAACGCGCGGCGTTGTTTATCAGCAGTGCCACCGGCGGGAGACCTTCGGACAGGCCGAATATGGCGGCCGCGCAGCCGGGGTCGGTCAGTTCCGCGACGGCCTGGACCGCGCCATCGGGGACAGCGTCGCCGGCGTGATGGACGTGCGCAATGACCGTCCATCCGTCGGCCACGAGCTCGGCGGCGATGACCGCACCGATCCTCTTGCCGGCTCCTGTCACAATCGCCGTGCGGTCCTGCATGAGCGCTCTGTTGTCATCGCCCGCTTGCCGAAGCAATGACGAGTCATGCCGGAGAGCCGTCCGCCGATCGATTTGCAGGGTCTGAGCCTGACCGAGCTGCAGAGGCTGATCGACGAGCACAAGCTGCCGCCGGTCGACCAATGGAATCCGGAGCGTTGCGGGCACAGCGGCATGCGCATCGCTCGCGACGGCACCTGGTTTCACGAAGGATCGCCGATCAACCGGCCGGCGATGGTCCGGCTCTTCTCGACGGTCCTTCGCTGCGAGCCCGACGGGAGCCATGTGCTCGTCACGCCGGTCGAAAAGCTCGAGATCGAGGTCGAAGGAACAGCCTTCCGCGCTATCGAGATGCAGTGCGAAGGTCGCGGAACGAATCGTCAGATCGCGTTCAAGCTCGACAGCGGAGATGCAGTGATCGCCGGAGCGGCCAACCCGATCACCCTGGTCGGAACAGCAGAAGGCCCCTCCCCGCGCGTCGCGGTGCGTCATGGCCTGGAAGCCGAGCTGTCACGCAGCATCTATTATGAGCTGGCCGAGATCGCGCTCGAAGAGGGCGGCAATCCGCCGGGAGTTTGGAGCTGCGGAGCCTTCTTCCCGCTCGGCGACGAGCGAGCCGAATGACGCTTGCCGACCGCCTGCGCGACGCTTTGACTCGGGCGCCCGTCTCGCGGGCGCTGGAAGGCGACCTGCCGGACGAGCCGGCTCTTGAGAGCGTTCCCGCGGCTGTCCTCATCGGCGTCACCGACCGGACCGAGCCCGGAGTCATCCTGACAGTTCGCCGAGAGCATATGCGCACGCACGCGGGCCAGGTCGCCTTTCCAGGTGGCCGCATCGATCCCGGCGAGGATGCGGTTTCCGCCGCCTTGCGCGAGGCATGGGAGGAATTGGGTCTAGAGCCGCAATCGGCCGAGGTCGTCGGTGAGGTCGACACCTATCGTACCGTCACAGGCTATGTCGTGACGCCGGTGCTCGCGGTCGTCGCGCCCGACCAGCCGCTCAGCCCGCACGAGCATGAAGTTGCCGACTGGTTCGAGGCGCCGCTCGGCTTCGTTCTCGATCCGGTAAATCAGCAGATGAAGAGCGCCCTGTTCCGGGGCCGCGAGCGCCATTACTACGAGATTGTGTGGAACGACCGCAGGATCTGGGGGGCGACGGCCGCCATGCTCGTGAACCTTTCGCGTAGGCTGCAATGAAACCGAGGATCGACGCTCAGAAATGGCGTCGGAAGCGCGGAATGTCGCGGGTGCTCGATGCTCTCGGCGCTGGCGATGGGCTGACTCGCTATGTGGGTGGAGCGGTCCGTGACGAACTGCTTGAGCTGCCCGTCAGTGACATCGACCTCGCCACTCGCCTTCGGCCTGAGGAAGTTGTCGAGCGCCTGGAGGCGGCTAAAATCCGGCCGGTGCCGACCGGCATCGATCACGGCACGATCACGGCCGTCAGCAGCGGGCATCCCTACGAGATTACCAGCCTGCGCCGCGATGTTTCGACC
The DNA here is from genome assembly GCA_036378895.1 of Sphingomicrobium sp. GTDB lineage: Bacteria > Pseudomonadota > Alphaproteobacteria > Sphingomonadales > Sphingomonadaceae > Sphingomicrobium. Next base: position 1,732 of record DASUVP010000125.1, on the reverse strand, counting down.
GACGGCCGCCGAGCGACCGTGGCGTTCACCGACGATTGGGAAGAAGACGCCGCCCGCCGCGACTTCACGATCAATGCTTTGTCCGCAGACCCCGTTAGTGGACAAATCTTCGACTATTTCGGCGGCACGGAAGACTTGCATGCCCGGCGCGTGCGCTTCATCGGCGAGCCGCTGGAGCGGATTGCCGAGGACCATCTGCGGATCTTGCGCTTCTTCCGCTTCCACGCACGCTTCGGGAAAGGGGATCCGGACGCGGAAGCCTTGGAAGCCTGTGCTCAGCGGGCGAACGATCTCATGGCGTTGTCCCGCGAACGGATCGCCGATGAGCTGCTCAAGCTGCTCGCGGTCGAGGACCCCTCACCCACGGTGAAAATCATGCTCGAGCGCAGGATCCTTCGCCCGGTGCTTCCCGAGATTGCGCAGTCGGCGCTTTCGCAACTTCAATCGCTCGTCGCCAACGAGAATTCTGCCGGCATCGCTCGCCACCCGCTCCGTCGGCTCGCAGCACTCCTTCCGCGCGACAGCGACCTCGCGGAGCGGATCGCGACCAGGCTCAGGCTGTCGAACAAGGCTCGCAAGCGGCTTGCTTGTGCGGCCAACCCCGAACCCATCAAGGACCCGCACGGGACAGCCTATTATTCCGGGGTCGAATGCGCGGTCGATCGCTTGCTGCTGCAGAATCGGCCGGACATCGCGGCCAGCGTCGCCCATTGGCAATCGCCCAAACTTCCGATCAGCGGCGGTTCGCTGATCGAGCGCGGGCTCACGCAAGGGCCGATGGTCGCCAAAGCTCTGCAGGCGATCGAGTGGCAGTGGGTTGAAAGGGGGTTCCCCGAGAAAGGCGAATTCGAGCGTATCGTAGAGGGGGTTCTCGCGACGGTTCGATCCTAACGTGCTACGTGGCGCAACTGCAACACTGCCATGCATGCGGGCGTCACGATGTTGCCACGCGAATCATTCCGATGCATGAACCGAACCAGCCTCACTTGGCCAAAAAGGGGTCCTTACATGCGTAGATTTCTGCTTGCTGCGGTTGCTACCGCTGCAATCGCTTCACCGGCAGCCGCTCGTGACGGCTCCGGTTACGTCGGTGTCGAAGTTGGCGCCATGCTTGCCGAAGACACGAAGCTCGACTTCGATGACGGCACCCAGCAAATCAACAATGCCGTTTCGCCCGATTACAACACCGGGTGGGATATCGGCCTGATCGGCGGTTACGACTTTGGAATGGTCCGCGCTGAGGGCGAGCTCGCCTACAAGCGCGCGGGCGTCAACGAGGTCGTGCTCGGCGACATCGGAGGCCTTGCCTGCAACGATCCGTCCGACTGCATCATCGATGCCGACGGGGACGGCAGCGTCCTTTCGGCGATGGCCAACCTGCTGTTGGACTTCGGCGACGACGAGGGCCTGAGCGGCTATCTCGGCGCGGGCGTCGGCATGGCGCGGGTGAGCCTCGATGCAGATTTCTCCGGCACGTTCCCGACCATTCCGACGACGAATTTCGAATTCGACGACGAGGATTCCGCCGTTGCGTGGCAGCTGATCGCCGGGATCCGCATGCCGGTCAGCGAGAACATCGACGCGGGCGTGAAGTATCGTTTCTTCAACACGCGCAAGCTCGAATTCAGCGACGGATCCGAAAGCCTGTCGGGCCACTGGCGTTCGCACAGCCTGCTGGCGAGCCTGATCTACAACTTCGGAGCAGCTGCGCCTCCGCCCCCACCGCCGCCCC
>DASUVP010000124.1:0-2951 GCA_036378895.1 Sphingomicrobium sp. | reverse complement strand
GAACACGCTCATCGTTTACACCAGCGACAATGGTTTCTTCCTCGGCGAGCACGGCTTGTTCGACAAGAGACTGATGTACGAACCGTCGATCCGCGTGCCGATGCTCGTCCGCCATCCGGCATCGATCCCGGCCGGACAGGTCAATCGCAAGCAGATGCTGCTGAACGTGGACGTTGCCCCGACCTTCCTCGATGCCGGCGGGGCGCCTCACGCACCGGCGATGCAGGGCCGAAGCTGGCTTTCCATTGCGCAAGGCAAGCGAGTCACCGACTGGCGCAAGGACTTCCTCTACGAATATTTCGAGTTCCCGGCTGCGCATTGCGTGCGCAAGCATCGCGGCGTCCGAACCGACCGCTGGAAGCTCATTCACTGGGACTATCCGGAAGGCTGGGAGCTGTACGACCTCGTGAGCGATCCGAATGAGCAGCGCAATCTCGCCGGCATGCCGCAATATGCTATGCAGCAGGCTCAGCTCCGCGCGCGCCTTGAGGATCTCCGCCGCGAGCTCGGTGACGCGGACCCGCCCGGCTATGTCCCGGGCGACCCGCCCGATCTCAGTCACTGCAAGCCGGGCATGCAACGCACTGGCGGCTTGATTCTGGAGCAGGGCTGAGCCAACGCATCCGCACGATGACGATCGCACGCATCTCCGAGCTCGACCGCCGAACGACCCAGTCGGGCAATGCCAACAAGGGCCTGTGGCTGCTCGAGTTCGAACGGCAGAAGCCGCTGCGGCCCGATCCGCTGACCGGCTGGAACGGGTCGGGCGACACCAACACTCAGGTCAAGATCACCTTCAAGACCAGGGAAGAGGCGATCGCCTTCTGCGAGAAGAAGGGCCTGCAATATCATCTAATCCCGGCCGCCCCGGTGAAGATGAAGATACAGGCCTACGCCGACAACTTCCGCTAGGGCCTTGCCAGCCCGCCGACCCGCCGCCACACAAGGCGCGCCGAGCCAGGGGGGAAGCTGAACGATCAAAGTGTCGCGCTAGTCGCCGGTACGCGTCCTGAAGCCATCAAGGGAATCGCCAGCGGCAATGCGATTCTCGTCGGGCGAAATCCGGACCAAATTCGGGAGGTCGTCGAAAGGCTGCTCGCGAACGACGCTCTTCTGCAGTCGATGCGGAAACCTGCCCTGCCCTACGGCGACGGACAGGCGGCCGATCGCATCGCTTCGGTGCTCCAGGATTGGCTCAGGCGGGACGAACCTCGATCGCCATCGCTCCCGTCGGAGACAGGACCAGCCGAGCCGTCGAGACGGTTCGCTTCCCGAAGGTAGCGGCCTGCAATTCGTTGCGGGCGGCGTGATGGTCGAAGTTGAAGCCGGCGTCCTGCGCCTGCCGCTTCAGCTCGTCGAGGTGTGTGTCGAGGTCCGCGATGCCCTCCTCGGGGTCGAATTGCATCGTCACGGATAGATCGGGGCGCGGGGCGGGCTGGCTCATTGGCTCCTTCATCCACGCCCAACAGACATTGGACAAGTCCCGCCGATTGCTTAGACCTTCCGCCGATGTCCACGACGAACCGTCTCCTCGCCGCCGCAGCCCTGCTGCTCGTCGCCACACCCGCCTTCTCACAACCGATCTCGCCCTCGGTGCAGAAACGGATCGACCGCATTCTCAAGCGGACTCCGCTGATCGACGGTCACAATGATCTGCCCTGGGCGCTCCGCGAGGATTTCAAGCTTAGCGTCGAGGGGCTGGAGTCGGGTACCGACCAGCGCAAGCCGCCGCTGATGACGGACATGGAGCGGATGCGAAAGGGCCGCGTCGGCGGACAGTTCTGGTCCGTCTACATCACGGGGACGACGCTCGGCGACGAAGCGATCCGCACCACCCTGGAGCAGATCGACACGGCGCACCGTCTGATCGATGCCTATCCCGAGCACCTCGAGCTCGCCGAGAGCGCGGACGACCTGGTGCGCATCCATCGCAAGCGGCGCATTGGCTCGATGCTCGGCGTCGAGGGCGGCAACCAGATCGGCGGGTCGATGGCCACGCTCCGCCAGTTTTACGCGCGCGGCGTCCGCTACATGACTCTGACGCATAACCAGACGACCGACTGGGCGGATGCCGCGACGGACGAGCCGAAGCATGACGGCCTCAATGCATTCGGCGTCGAGGTGGTGAAGGAGATGAACCGGCTGGGGATGCTCGTGGACCTGAGTCACGTTGCTCCGGCGACGATGAAGGACGCGATCGCCGCGACCCGCGCACCGGTCATCTTCTCCCATTCGGACGCCTACGCCCTGAACCCGCACCCGCGGAACGTGCCCGACGACGTTCTCGCCCTTCTGCCGCAGAACGGCGGAGTGATGATGGTCACCTTCGTTCCGGGCTTCCTGTCGCCGGAAGTCTGGGCCTGGTCGCGCGAGCGCTCGGCGGAGGAGGCGCGGCTCAAATCGCTCTTCTCGTTCAGCAAGGCGAAGGTCGAGGAGAGGCTCAAGAGCTGGGAAGCCGCGCACCCGCGCCCGCCGGTTCAGGTCTCCGCGGTCGCCGACCATATCGAGCATGTCGTCAAGATCGCCGGTCACGACCACGCCGGCATCGGCGGCGACCTCGACGGCATTCCATACGGGGTCGAGGGACTCAGCGGCGTCGAGGGCTATCCTTTGCTGTTCGCGGAGCTGATCCGCCGCGGCTGGTCCGACAGGAACCTCGCAAAGCTGGCGGGCGGGAACGTCCTGCGGGCCCTGCGCAAAGCTGAGGAGGTCGCTTCGTCGATGAAGGACGAGCGGCCGTCGATGGCCACTCTGGAAGCCGCAAAAGCCGAGTAACAACCGCAGCTTGCCGGTTGTCTCCGGCTCTGCTTCAACCCGCCGATCCTTTCTGGGGAGTCCTGCCTTGCGTCCTTTCCGTGCCGCCCTCGTCGCCGCTGCTCTGCTTTCCACTGCCGCAATCGCCGAGGTTCCGAAGCCCGCCGCGCTGACCGCCGACGGTATGCCTGCGGTAC
>DASUVP010000123.1:0-2217 GCA_036378895.1 Sphingomicrobium sp. | reverse complement strand
GACCGCCTCAATGAAAGCGGTACGGCTCTTTCGGGCGGTCAGCAGCAGCGCCTGTGCATTGCGCGCGCGATTGCAGTCGATCCCGAGGTCATCCTGATGGACGAGCCTTGTTCGGCGCTCGACCCGATCGCGACGGCTCGCATCGAGGAGCTGATCCACGAGCTTCGTGGCCGCTACGCGATCGTCATCGTCACGCACAACATGCAGCAGGCGGCGCGAGTGTCGCAGCGCACGGCCTTCTTCCACCTCGGCGAGCTAGTCGAGTACGGCAAGACGAGCGAGATGTTCACCAACCCGCGCGAACAGCGCACCCAGGATTATATCACTGGGCGGTACGGCTGATCGGAGCCAGACGAATGCAGCAGCAGACCGGCCATACGCTCAAGGCCTTCGACGAAGACATCGACCGCCTGCGCGGACTCATCAGCGAGATGGGCCAGCTCGCGCACGCCGCCATCCGCGAAGCGATGCGCTGCTTGATCGAGCGCGATACCGAAGGCGCGCTTCGCGTGGTCGAGCGCGACAAGGAGATCGACCGTCTCGAGATCGAGACGGAAAAGCGCGTCGTCCAGCTGATCGCCCTCCGGGCGCCGATGGCGGGCGACCTTCGCGACGCCGTCGCTGCGCTCAAGATCTCCGGCGTCGTCGAGCGCATCGGCGACTATGCGAAGAATATCGCTAAGCGTGTTCCGCTGCTCGACGGAGCGAGCGACATCGAGCCGGTTTCTCTGCTGCCGGAGATGGCCCGCATCGCGACGGACATGGTGACCGACGTTCTTCGGGCCTTCGTCGAGCGCGACGCCAAGGGCGCGGTACGGGTCTGCGAGCGCGACCAGGCGGTCGACGATTTCTACGATTCGATCTTCCGCACCTTGCTGACGCACATGATGGAAAACCCGCACAACATCGGACAGTCGGCACATCTGCTGTTCGTCGCCAAGAACCTGGAACGGGTCGGCGACCATGCGACCAACATCGCCGAGATGGTCTATTATGCGGCTACCGGCGAGCACATGGTCGAGCCAACCAAGAAGCGGCGGCGGAAGACGACATGACCCGAAAGAAGCTCCTCCTCGTTGAAGACGACCGGGCGCTCGCGGAGCTTCTCATCTGGCATTTCGAGCGCGAGGATTATGACGTCCGCCGCACCGGCGACGGCGAGGAAGCCCTGCTCATGGCGAGCGAGGAGCCGCCCGACGTCATCATCCTCGACTGGATGATCGAAGGCATATTGGGCCTCGAGGTCTGCCGCCGTCTTCGCCGTCGGTCGGAGACCGCCAACGTCCCCATCATCATGCTTACCGCGCGCGGCGAAGAGAGCGACCGGATCCGCGGGCTCGAGACGGGCGCGGACGATTATGTGACCAAGCCGTTCAGCCCGCGCGAGCTCGTCGCACGCGTCGGTGCGGTCCTGCGCCGGATCCGCCCCGCGCTTGCGGCCGAGCAGCTCGGCTATGATGACGTCGAAATGGACGTCGCCGCGCACCGCGTCCGCCGCTCCGGAAAGCCCGTGTCGCTCGGCCCCACCGAGTTTCGCCTGCTCAAGCATTTCCTCGAAAATCCCGGTCGGGTCTTCTCGCGCGAGCGCCTCCTCGATTCGGTCTGGTCGCACGATCCGGACATCGATCTGAGGACGGTGGATGTGCATGTCCGCCGCCTGCGCAAGGCCCTGAACGACGGCGGCCGTAGGGACATCATCAGGACCGTCCGCTCGGCCGGCTATTCGCTCGACGCCGAAGCCTGAGGAAGCCGTCACAAAACGGCAAAGAAGGCGTCACGTAAGCGTCGCCGCCCCCTCCTAGAGAATGACTGTCGCGGCATCGCCGACGACCATTCCAAGGGGTACCTCGAAATGACTTCCAAGTTCCTGGCTCTGGCCGGAGTCGCACTCGCCGCAACGACTCTCAGCACCGCCGCCGAAGCCCGTACGCAAATGCGCGCCGTCGGCTCGTCCACCGTTTATCCGTTCGCCAAGCAGGTCGCCGAGCGCGTCGCCCGCGCCAACCCGCGCCTGGGCTCCCCGATCATCGAATCGACCGGCACGGGCGCCGGCATCAAATTGTTCTGCGCCGGCGTTGGCGAGCGCTTTCCGGACGTGGCGAATGCCTCGCGCCGGATGAAGGCGTCGGAAGCCAAGGCCTGCGCATCGAACGGTGTCACCAAGATCACCGAGATCCAGGTGGGCATCGACGGCTTGGCGCTGGCTACCAGCCGCTC
>DASUVP010000122.1:0-2859 GCA_036378895.1 Sphingomicrobium sp. | reverse complement strand
GGACAACATCACCACCGGGCGCATCTATCGCGACATCATCGCGAAGGAGCGGCGCGGCGATTATCTGGGCGCGACCGTTCAGGTGATCCCGCACGTCACCAACGCGATCAAAGAGTTCGCGGTCTCCGACGTCGACGACTGCGATTTCGTGATTTGCGAAATCGGCGGAACGGTCGGGGATATCGAGAGCCTGCCGTTCATCGAGGCGATACGGCAGCTTCGCAACGACCTTGGGCGCGACCAGACGGTTAGCGTCCATACGACTCTCGTCCCTTGGATTGCCGCTGCCGGTGAGCTGAAGACCAAGCCGACGCAACAGTCAGTTCGCGAGCTGTCGAGCCTTGGCGTCCAACCGGAAGTCCTTCTTTGCCGAAGCGACCGGCCGCTTCCGGAAGCCGAGCGCGAGAAAATCGCCTTGTTCTGCAACGTCCGTAAATCGGCCGTCATCCCGGCGCTGGACGCCCGGAACATCTACGACGTGCCGCTTCAATATCATGAGGCGGGTCTCGACGGTGAAGTGCTGCACGCCTTCGGTATCAACGACGCCCCCGCGCCGGATCTCACACGCTGGATCGAGATCATGGACGCCATCGACTATTACGACAGCGAAGTGACGATTGGCGTCGTCGGCAAATATGTCGGCCTGCCGGACGCCTACAAGAGCCTGCGCGAGGCCTTGGTGCACGGCGGGATTGCGAACCGGGCCAAGGTCAACATCCAGTGGATCGATGCCGAGCTCTTCGAGCATCCGGAGGCGGATATCGTCGCGGAGCTAGAGCCCCTGAACGCCATCCTGGTGCCGGGCGGCTTCGGGGAGCGCGGCTCCGAGGGCAAGATTGCCTCGGTGAGATTCGCCCGCGAACGCGAGATCCCTTTCTTCGGCATTTGCCTCGGCATGCAGATGGCCTGCATCGAAGGTGCGCGAAACACGGCCGGCATTGCAGATGCGTCGACGACCGAGTTCGGTCCGACGTCAGAACCCGTCGTCGGTCTCATCACCGAATGGATGAGCGAGGAAGGCCTTCAAGAGCGGGCGGCTGGCGGCGATCTCGGCGGCACGATGCGGCTGGGCGCTTACAAGGCCAAGCTTGACGGCAATAGCGTCGTCCGCGGCATCTACGGCGCGGACGAGATCAGCGAACGCCATCGCCACCGTTACGAGGTGAACAGCCATTACAAGGACGCCCTGGAGAAGGGCGGGCTTGTCTTCTCCGGAATGTCGCCGGACGGACGCCTGCCGGAGATTGTAGAGCGGCCGGACCATCCCTGGTTCATCGGTGTCCAGTTCCATCCGGAGCTGAAGAGCAGGCCGTTCGAGCCGCACCCGCTATTCGCCGGCTTCATCGAAGCGGCACTGAAGCAGTCCAGGCTGGTATAAAGCCCATCGTTGCTCATTCGAAATGACTTGCTTACCGGCTTCAATGGGTCTCTGGTCCGCGGCTCCTCAATGAGGAGCTACCCATGAAAACCAATCTCGCCATTCCGGTCAGCCTAGCGCTGGTCCTGTCGCTTGCCGCCTGTGAACGCGCGTCGACGCCTGCCGATAGCAATGCAAGCGGCACCGCTGCAACCGCGGAAACTTCCACGGCGGATGCCGAGGCAGTCAAGCAGGCCTTTGCGACCTTCAACGCGGACATCGCGGGCAAGAAGGTGGACGCAATCAAGGCGCACTATGCCAACGACGCGGTGATGATCATTCCAGGTCAGGCGCCCTTCGTCGGCGTCGACGCGATCATGAAGGATTATCAGGCCTATGGGGCCGATCCGGCGGGCAAATATGTGCCCGGTGCGGAAACGGTCGAAGTCTTGTCGGACGACGCGGCTTATGGCGAAGTCAACTACCAGACCACATTCACCAATCCGAAGACCAAGGCGGTCGAGACGCAGGATCGGTACAATCTCACGCTCTACAAGAAGCAGTCCGACGGTAGCTGGAAGGTCGTGCGGGACGTCAATGTGACCTTGCCCAAGGCCAGTTGAGCAAGCTCGGGTTCCGGAGTGCTGCCTTGGCGCTCCGGACTCAACCCGGCAGCCATTGCGAGGCGGCGTGGGGGCCAGTAGACGCCGCAAAATGACCAATACCATGTCCACCCGCGTCGCGATTCTGGGCTCTGGCCCGGCCGGGCTTACGGCTGCGATTTACGCCGCGCGCGCAGGCCTTTCGCCGATCGTCATCCAGGGCATCCAGCCCGGCGGCCAGCTCACGACCACGACGGACGTCGAGAACTATCCCGGCTTCCGTGACGTCATCCAGGGCCCATGGCTGATGGAGGAGATGCAGGCGCAGGCTGAACATGTCGGTACGCGCATGGTGTGGGACCATATCTCGGCCGTCGACCTCAAGAGCCGCCCGATCCGGCTCACGGGCGACAGCGGCACGCAATATTTCGCCGATTCGCTGATCATCGCGACCGGCGCCCAGGCCAAGTGGCTCAACCTCCCATCTGAAGAGCATATGAAGGGCAGGGGCGCCTCGGCCTGCGCGACCTGCGACGGCTTCTTCTATCGCGGCAAGAAGGTCGCGGTAATTGGTGGGGGCAATACGGCGGTCGAGGAGGCGCTCTACCTCACCAACCACAGCCATGACGTCACCCTGATCCACCGCCGCGATTCCTTGCGCGCCGAGAAGATCCTGCAGGACCGGCTGTTCGCCAATCCGCACATCAAGATCATCTGGGATTCGGAAGTCGCCGAGTTCGTCGCCGGCGGCGAGCCCGAGGCGCTGGTCGGCCTGGAAATCAAGAACCGCCTCACCGGCGAAATCACCCGGCTGCCGGTCGAGGGCGCCTTCGTCGCGATCGGTCACAAGCCCGCGACGGAGCTGTTCAGCGGCCAGCTAGAGCTCGACAGCGACGGCTA
>DASUVP010000121.1:0-3846 GCA_036378895.1 Sphingomicrobium sp. | reverse complement strand
CGTCTGCGTGTTGAATCGGTCGTCACGGTCGAGGGCAACGTCGTCGCGCGTTCGCCCGACACGGTTAACGCGAACCTTTCCACCGGTGAGATCGAGGTCCGCGCGGGGGAGGTGAGCGTCCAGTCCGCTGCGGCCGAGCTGCCGATGCCGGTGGCCGGCGAGCAGGACTATCCGGAGGAAATCCGCCTTCGCTACCGCTACCTCGACCTTCGGCGCGAGCAGGTTCACCGCAACATCATGCTCCGCTCGGCCGTGATCACCTCGATCCGGCGCCGCATGGTCGACCAGGGCTTCACCGAGTTTCAAACGCCGATCCTGACCGCGAGCTCTCCCGAAGGCGCGCGCGACTATCTCGTCCCGAGCCGGGTGCATCCGGGCAAATTCTACGCGCTCCCCCAGGCGCCGCAGATGTTCAAGCAATTGATCATGGTCGCCGGCTTCGACCGCTATTTCCAGATCGCGCCCTGCTTCCGCGACGAGGACGCCCGCGCCGACCGCAGCCCTGGCGAGTTCTACCAGCTCGACTTCGAGATGAGCTTCGTCACGCAGGACGATGTGTTCAACGCGATCGAGCCTGTGCTTTCCGGAGTGTTTCAGGAGTTCGCCGGAGAGCGCACCGTCACTTCCGCGGGCGAATATCCGCGCATTCCCTATCGCGAGGCGATGCTGAAGTACGGCAGCGACAAGCCGGACCTCCGCAACCCGCTGCTCATCACCGATGTCTCCGAGCACTTCAGAGGCTCCGGTTTCGGCTTGTTCGCGGGGCTGGTCGAAAAAGGCGCCGTCGTTCGCGCGGTCCCGGCTCCGGGCACTGCGGAAAAGAGCCGCAAGTTCTTCGACGACATGAACGAATGGGCGCGGAGCGAGGGCTTCGCTGGCCTTGGCTACGCTACCCGCAAGGGCGGCGAATGGGGCGGCCCGATCGCCAAGAACCATGGCGAAGAGGGCATGAACCGCATTGCCGAGGCGATGGGCCTCGGCCCCGACGACGGAATCTTCTTCGCCGCCGGCAAGGAAGAGGACGCCGCGAGGCTCGCGGGCGCTGCGCGCACCCGTGTCGGCGAGCAGCTGGACCTGATCGAGAAGGGGGCGTTCCGGTTCTGCTGGATCGTCGACTTCCCGATGTTCGAATATAACGAGGACCAGAAGAAGATCGACTTCTCCCACAATCCTTTCTCGATGCCGCAGGGCGAGATGGAAGCGCTGGAGACGAAGGATCCGCTCGATATCCTCGCCTGGCAGTACGACATCGTCTGCAACGGCGTGGAGCTGAGCTCCGGCGCGATCCGGAACCATCGCCCGGACATCATGTACAAGGCGTTCGAGATCGCCGGCTATTCGAAGGAAGAAGTCGACACGAACTTCGCGGGCATGATCAATGCGTTCAAGTTCGGGGCTCCTCCGCACGGTGGGTCGGCGCCCGGCATCGACCGGATCGTCATGCTGCTCGCCGACGAGCCGAACATCCGCGAGGTCATCCTCTTCCCGATGAACCAGAAGGCGGAAGACTTGATGATGAACGCGCCTGCCTCGGTGATGCCGAAGCAGCTCAAGGAGCTTCACATCAAGGTCGTGGAGCCCAGCTGACCTGATCGCCTGATCAGGTATTCGGCCGCCGCATCTCCGATCTGCGCGATGTCGGACACCGCTGAGACGGCGTCCAGGAGCTCGCCGTCTCCGCAAGCGACGAGGAACGCGGAGTCGTTGTGATTGCCGCCCCGTCCCGTCGCGAGGGTCATTTCGATCTCCCCGACGTCGGGTGATCTGATGCGGCCGACCGGCGCGTCAGGCGCCCATGTCAGAACCAGGTCGGGCAGGAACTCCCGGCGCGCGCCCGGCAGAGTGTCGTCGACGCGGACGACCTTCGCGATCAGGGGCTCGCCGGTCTCGGCGACCGTGACTGCGGCGAGGCGGTCCTGAAGCCAGTCGACATAATCCGCCAGCGCTGAGCTTCCGGCCTCGAAATAGCCATTCGGCTCCCGGCCCTTGAGGTTGAGGCGGATCAGCCCTTCGCCGCCACTAAGGATGGGGAAGGATGGGGTCCTGCTCCAGTCGCGGCCCGCCACGAGAGCGCGGTTGACGACCCAGTCCTGGATGCGCTCGCCGAGGATGCTCGCGGCGCGATATTGCAAGGTCGGCGGAAGCGCCCTGCGCAGGAATGCCATGGCGTTGAGCGGGGACGGCGTCCTCGACCGGGCGATGCGTTGGCCGAGGAAGAGGTTGTTCAGCCGCGCGAGCAACTCGCCCAGGAAGTGATCCTGCGCCCGATTGGCCTCCATTCCGTGAAGCGCGAAGAGGATGAGCGAGCCGCTTTGGTCCTCCAACGCTTTCAGAACGCGCCCCAGCTGGCGATCCGTCTCCGCATAGACGCCGAGCATTGCGTCGGGCGATGCGTCCGACGCGAAATCACCCTCTACGGGCCACAGATTATGGCCGGCCCGGTGCGCCTCGTACCAGCCCGTCACGAACAGGCTCCAGGGCATTTTCATCAGGTGAAGCGTCGCGTCGGCCTTGGCCCGGACTGCGCGCGTCAGCTGGTCGCTGATGGCCGCGCACTGGAGTGCAGTCTTCGGCACCGGCACTTCGGGCCCGATGGGGCGGCGGCCGAACCGGCGCTGGATGTCCTTCAGCACGTCGCAATGCGACGCCTTCGCATCGCCGGAGCTCTGATAGGACCAGTTGGTGATTTGCAGGCATGGCGCGCGCTCCTCGTGGAGCGCATGGGCAATGTCGAACGCGATTGTAGGAAGCCCCGCTTCGGCCACCCGGTGCCAGAAGGGCTGGCAATCGAACTTTTCCGACCAGCGCCCATCGGCGACGCGGAGATAGGATCCGTCCCTGGCGGACCACTGGAACGGGAAATATTGGCCATGGTCGCCGGGCTGTTTTCCGCTCGAAAAGGTCGGCCAGACGCTTGCCGAAAGATGGGATGCCGAAGACGCCAGCTCGCGCAGCATCCCGCGCTCGAGAAGCGATCCGAGCACTGGCAGCCTGGCTCGGTTTTCGCGGACGAAGGGCAGGCTGACCGCGTCCAGCCCGAGCATAAGAAGCCTGGGTTCGACCTTGCTCATGAACGGTGCGGTTCCCCCGTGGCGTCGACTGATCCGAAGAATGCGCCATACAAGCGCTTTCGCAAAATTTCCCTGATCCCGGATAATCGCGCATGAATGCCCCGATGGGGCGGGGAACGGTGAAGCTGGCGATCAAGGGCCTGTTGACCGCGGTCCTGCTGTGGGCGGCGTTCACGACCGTGGAGGTCGACGCGGTCGCGACGCTCCTGAGAGGAATCAACGTCTGGTGGGCGCTCGCGGCCCTCTGCATGACGGGCATGATCATCGTCGCGGACGCCATCCTGCTTTCGGTTGTCATGCGGATTTTCGATCGCCGCGTGTCGGGGAGGACGGCTATGCTCTACAGCCTCGTCGGCTGGTTCTTCAGCAATGTCGCGCCCTCGACCGTCGGCGGCGACATATTCCGTGGGATTCAACTGTCGCGCGTCGGGACGCCGGTCAGGGCAGCGGTGCGGGTCATTCTTGCGATCCGGCTTCTGTCGCTCGCCACGCTCGTCGTCGTCATGTCCGCGGGATTTCCACTGGCGCTTGGGCTCGTCCACGATCAGCGGGACATCGTCCTCCTCGGCGCGGTGCTCATCATCTCCGCGGCGGCCCTTCTGGCAATCTATTTGCTCGCCGAGTTCCGCTGGTCGTTTCCGGCGCTGGATCGCTGGGCGGTCGTCGACAAGCTCAAGACCGTTTCTCGGGATTTCCAGTCCTTCCTCAGACCATCGGGTGTGGTGGCGGGCGCGTGGCTTTCATCGGGTGCACAGCACGTCTTCCGGGTCGGGGC
>DASUVP010000120.1:0-7299 GCA_036378895.1 Sphingomicrobium sp. | reverse complement strand
TGGATCTTCCTGTCGTCGATCATCTACTTCCTCGCGATGAACTACGACCGGCTCTACTTCGCCAAGCAGATCCCGCTCGAGCTGCTCGGCGTCTACGCGATCGCGCGGTCGATGGCTGACATGCTGACGACGCTCGTCAATCGGACCAGCACCTGGGTGATCTTTCCCCACGTCGCGTCCATGGAGTCGACCGCGATCGAGGTCAGGTCATCCCTCCTCCACTCCCGGCGGACCGTCTTGCTGCTGGTCGCCGTGGGGTTCGCCTGCTTCGTCGCGATTTCGGACGGCATCGTCCGCCTGCTCTACGACGCGCGGTACGAGACGGCGGCGGATCTCCTGCCGTTGATGCTCCTCGGCGTGTGGGTCTCCATCCTTTGTACGGTCAACGATTCCGTGCTGCTCGGAATGGCAAGGCCGGCCTATACGGCGATCGCCAATGGGGCGAAGCTGCTGACCTTCGTGATCGGCGTCCCGCTCGCCTTTCATTACTACGGATTGATGGCCGCGATCATCGTCCTCAACGCCGGCGAGGTCGTGCGGTACGTCGTGCTGTGGCTGTACAGCAGGCGGAAGCACCTGGCCTTCGGGCGCGATGATCTCGCCCTGACCATCTTATTCCTGATCGCAATTGTGGGCGCCCGCGAACTACTCATGGTGCTTGGCTTGGCGAGCGGGATCGAAGGGCTTTTCCCGGTCTTGAACGCCGAAACGTGGGTCCGGTGAAAGACGGGCGGTTCACGGTCGTCCATGCGCTGCGGGGCTTGGCCGCGCTCTGGGTTGTGCTGTTCCATGTTAGCGAGGCCGGCCACATCGCGAACTTGCGCGCGGACCTGCCGACATGGGTCGACCCGATCTTCACCTCCGGGCATCTTGGCGTCGCAATCTTCTTTGCACTGAGCGGGTTCGTCATCACCCATTCGATCGCCGGCGCATCGATCACCCCAGGCTACCTTGGCCGCTTCGCCCTTAGGCGATCCATCCGGCTCGACCCACCTTACTGGGCGTCGATCGTGTTTGTCGTCGCGGTTGGCTATATTTCGGCTCAGGTGAAGGGAGAGGCGTTCGCTCCTCCGAGCTTCCCTCAGGTGCTGGCGCACTTGTTCTACCTGCAGACCCTGCTCGGCTATCAGCAGATCAACTGGGTCTATTGGACGCTGACCTACGAGATCCAGTTCTACCTCGTCCTCGTTCTCCTGATCATGGCCGCGCAGAGGCTGCGCATCAGCCCACCGCTCATCGTGCTGCTGCCCTTCGTGGCGACCGTGGGCTTTTGGCTTGGCCTCGTGTCCCTACCGGTCGGCCTGTTCGTCGATCTCTGGCACGCCTTCCTTGCGGGTGTCCTGGCCTATTGGGCAAAGACCAGCCGGCAGGCGCTTCACGCCTTTATCGGCGTTTGCGTGCTGTCGGTCGCTTTGTCGCCCCACGACTTCACAATCGTAAGCATCGCCACGGCGATCGGCCTCTACGTCGCGTTCCGCACGGGCTACATCTTCCGCGGTCTCGACTGGGCCTGGATCCAGTTTCTCGGGACGATCTCCTACAGCCTCTACCTGATCCACAATCCGATCGTCGGAGGCGTATCGTACTTGTCGGCACGCTTGATTGGCTCCGACCTCGTCACTCTGGTCCTGAGCATCGCAGCCAGTGTCGCCGGCGCCGCTGTGTTCTGGCACCTGCTCGAACGGCCCTCGCTCGCGCTCGCGCATCGGATACGCATGAAGAAATCCGACCGGCAGTCGCACTCAGAGGTGTCGGGTTCCGGCACAGCGGCTCCAGTGGCGCAGAATGCGATTGGCGAGCTGGGAAACCAGCCGCTAGACGAACGTCGCGGCAGCTGAAGGGAAAATCGTGTCGGCAAGCAGTGGAAGGACGACCATCGCTGTCGCCATCTGCACCTTCAAGCGCAATGAGCCGCTGACCTTGCTGTTGGAAAGCCTCATCGCCTGCGCGGAGCGGGTCCGCGATCGAGCGGCCGTTGGCGTGGTCATCGTCGACGATACGAAAGACGAGCAGGCGCGCCCTGTGACCGAAGCCTTCGCCACGCGGTTCGAGCTCGGTCTTCAATATCGAGTCTCAGGCAAGCAGAACATTTCCCTGGCGCGCAACCTGGCCATCGAAACGGCCATGATGATGAGCGACTGGACGGCGATGACCGACGACGATTGCGAGGTGCCCGTTCACTGGCTCGAGGCGTTGCTGGAGACACAGACGCGAACCGGCGCGGATGCGGTCACGGGCAGAATGGTCCGCCGCGTGCCCGAAGAATCTCCGCGCTGGATCACCGAAGAGCCGTTCCTCGAGCTGGGCGTCGAGCAGTTCGCCGACGGCGCAGAAATGCCGAGCGCAGCGACCTTCAATACGATGATCTCGAGCAGCTGGCTAAAGGCGAACCCCGATATCCGATTCGCTCCCGCCTACGGCGTGGTCGGGGGTGAGGACATGGTCTTCTTCCGCGCGGCGAAGGCGGCCGGGCTGACGATCCGCTTTTCCGGGCAAGGATTCGTCTACGAGAACGAGTCCGCCGAGAGGGCGACATTGGGCTACCAGCTCTACGTCTACCTCTGGCACGGGAACAGCGCGGCGCTTTCCTGCATCGAGAGCGGCATGTCGCGCCCGCGGATGCTCCTTCACGGAGCCGCATCCTTGGTCCGAGCGCTTGGGCGGCCGATCGGACGATTCTTACGGGGGAAAAGCCCGCAACTTCGCTTCGGTCTGGCGCAGGTCCTGCACGCCATCGGGAAGCTCCTCGGCACGTTCGGCATTCGGATCGAGCACCGTTGAATATATTGTTCGCCCTTCCCGGCCTTCATCGGTTCGGCCGCGGCGCGGAAGTCGTGTTTGAGTCCGTCGCCCAGCAGATTGCCGTGCGCGGCGAGCATCGGGTCACGCTCGTCGGTTCGGGTCAGGCTCGGAGCGACCGGGCCTACGAGTTCATCCACGTCCCTGCCGTCTCGCGAGAACGGTTCGAGGATTGGCCGAAGGCCCCCTTCCTCCGCCATGAGTTCATGTACGAGGAGCTGACCTTCGCCGCGCGCCTGGCGACGCTGCCCGCCGTCGCTGAAGCAGATGTGACGATGACCTGCAGCTACCCCTACACGAATTGGGCGCTTCGCCGGCCGCGCCTCGGTAAGAGCCGTCCTCCGCACGTATTCGTCACCCAGAATGGCGACTGGCCGGCGCAGGGTCAGGGCGCGGAACCCCGCCTTTTTTCTTGCGAGGGCCTGATCTGCACGAACCCACTTTACTTCGAGCGGAATCGCGACCGCTGGAACTCCACGCTGATTCCCAACGGCGTCGATCCGGGGCGCTTCTTCCCCGGACCTCAGCGCAAGGCCGAGCTCGGATTGCCGACCGACCGCCCAATCGTCCTGATGGTGAGCGCACTGGAATCGGGGAAAAGAGTGATTGAGGCAGTGCGGGCGATGGCGGACGTCCCGGATGCGTATCTGGTCGTGGCCGGCGACGGCCCGCTACGCGACGAGGTCGACCGGCTCGCGGCAGACCTTCTCCCGGGCCGCTTCATGCGCGCGACCTTCAGTCATGAGCAGATGCCAGATCTGTACCGAAGCGCCGACCTTTTCCTGCACACGAAGATCCGCGAATCGTTCGGTAACGTCTATGTCGAAGCGTTAAGCTGCGGCACGCCGATCGTCGCGCATGACGACGAGGTGACCCGCTGGATCCTCGGCGAGCACGCGATCCTGGTCGACACGGAATTGCAGGCAGCTCTTACCGACGCGATCGTCGGGGCCCTGAAAACGCGCCGCCCGGCCCCCGCAGCAGCTGTTTGGGCCCACCAGCGTTACAGCTGGGAAGTGGTCGCCGGAAAATATCTCGACTTCTTCAAACACGTCGTCCGCGCCTAGATCCAGTCGAGCCGGACCTTCCTGTCTATCCCGGCCGCGCTCAGCCTCTCACGGAGCGCGTTGGTCGCACTCGCCAGCTCATCCGAGAAGCGCTCGTGAGTCTCGACGATCGCGAGCTGGACCTCATCGATAGCCCCGCTGTCGATCATCCGGTTGAGGACGGGCACTTCCGCCCCCTCGATGTCCATCTTGAGCAAAGTAATCGGCCGCCCGAGCTCGCGAATGAAATCGGCCAGGTCGATGCACTCCACGACAGTCTCGCGCATCTCGATATCGCCGGACCTGGGCGCGACGAAGCTGGCCGCGACCGTCGTATCGAGATCGTCATATTGCTCGTGGGCCACCGGCGTTGAGAGCGTCAGCGAGCCCGGCTTGTCCATCACCCCCTGGTTGTAAATGCGTACGTTCGGAAGGCGCGCGAAGCGTTTCTTCAGGATTTCGAAGCAGACGGGATTCGGCTCGAAGGCATGGACGGTCGCGCCTGTCCGGGCGCATTTCGATGTGACGTCCCCGACATTCGCGCCCGCATCGATGATGATGTCGCCGGGCTTGGCCGGAACATCGAGATCGATCTCGTCGAAGCGGACGCTATCTTCTTTCCGGAACGCGTTTTGCAGCCGCTCGGTCCACGGGTTGTAGCGAACCTTCCGGTACAGAGCTTTCTTGAAGCGAGACGGCATCAACAGGTCTCCAAGGACATCGTGAGTGTCTAGCCGGACGGGCCAACGCGGCAAGTAACCGTCGTTCTAGCACACCAGATTTGGGACAGCGCCTAGAAGATTCGTTGACTTCAAGGCAGAGCTTCCAAAGAACCGGCGCGTAGCCCATCATCGTCCTCGCAAGAGCGCGGAAGCCAGAGGAACTGTTCTTGTACGCACGACAACCCGCGGTTGCAGGGTCCATCCGTGCCGCAATCGTTGGCGCGGGTTACATCGCGGATTTCCACGCTCGGGCGATCAACGCTGCGCATGGTGTTGAGCTTGCCGCGGTCTGCGACGTCAATACGACGGCCGTCGACGCGTTCGCGAAGAGCTGGGGCGTGCCTGCCTATACGTCACTGGAGGCGATGCTGGCCGAGCAGCGGCTCGACGTTGTGCACGTGCTCGTGCCTCCCGATCTTCATCACAAAGTCGCGAAAACCGCGCTTGAGGCAGGCGTCAGCGCCCTCCTCGAAAAGCCGATGTGCGCCTCGGCAGATGAGACGCGCGACTTGCTCGCGATCGCAAAGACCAAGGGTCTGACCGTCGGCGTGAATCACAGCATGCTGTTCGAGGGTGCCTACCAGCGCTTGCGCCAGCATGTTCGCGGGGGCGACCTGGGGCCGCTCGATCACGTCACCATCAATTATTTCGCCGAGCTGCCGTTCATCCGCTTCGGCCCTTTCGGGAACTGGATGCTTCGCGATCCGGGCAATGCGCTCCTGGAGATCGGCCCGCACCCGATTTCAGGCCTGGTCGATCTGATTGGCGTTCCGGACGAGATCAACGTCACTGCCGACCGCGATATCCTATTGCCGGGCGGAGCCCGTGCTTATCGCCGCTGGCGGATCCAGGCCCTCGCGGGCCGCATCGCTGCGGACGTGAACATTGAGCTCGGGCCCGGTTTCCCGCAGCGTACGATTGCCGTGCATGGCTTGCTTGGAGCAGCCCATGCCGACCTCGGCGCGAACACATGCACCCTCGACCGGCGGACGCCCGCCAGCCCGGACTTCGAGCGCTACGGCCGCAGCCTAGCCCAAGCCTCGCAATTGCGGCGGCAGGCCAGGTCAACCCTGATGGATTACATCCTGTCCAAGGCCAAGCTCCGCAAGCGCGGCAATCCCTATCAGCTGTCGATCCAGGACAGCGTGGCGAGCTTCTACGAGGGTCTGCTTTCACCGAACGGGCTCGACAGCCGGATCAGCGGTGACCTCGGCGCCGCAGTGATTGACACGTGCGAGAAGATCATCGCCAAGGCGAAGCTCAAGGGCCGCGTTGAACAGGCCCCTAAGAAGCCCGCCGAGGCGATCAAGCCGACCGTGCTGGTGCTTGGCGGAACCGGCTTTGTCGGCCGGCAGCTCATTCAGCAGCTTCTCGACAAGGGCTATTCCGTTCGTGCAGCGGCCCGGGGCTCCAGCCCTGCGCTCGAGGAGCTCGGGAGCGATCGGCTGGAGATCGTGCGCGCCGACATGCGGTCCAAGGACGATCTCGACCGCATCCTCGACGGCATCGAGACAGTGTTCCATCTCGCCACGTCCGACGCGAAGACCTGGGACGAGTTCGTCGAACGTGAAGTCAAGCCCGCCGGCGCGCTGGCTCGCGCCTGCCTGGAACGCGGCATCAAGCGGCTGATCTATACCGGCACGATCGACTCCTTCTACGCCGGCGGCCGTGCGGGAACGATCACGGAAGACACGCCGCTCGACCGCAACATCAAGCGCCGCAACAATTATGCTCGGGCCAAGGCGGCAGCCGAAGACGTGCTGCTGGAGATGCACCGGAAGGAAGGCCTGCCGGCCGTCATCCTGCGTCCCGGAATCGTCATCGGCCGTGGCGGGAACCCGTTCCACTGGGGTGTGGGCAAATGGTCATCGGAAGGCGTCGTCGAAACCTGGGGCGACGGTACGAACAAGCTCCCGCTCGTGCTGGTCGACGATGTCGCCGCGGGCTTGGTTCGCGCGATGGAGACGCCCGGGATCGAAGGACGCACATACAATCTGGTCGACGAACCTTTGCTCTCCGCTCGCGACTATATCGCCGGCCTCGAGCGCCTCGGCGGGTTCAAGATCGAAGCCCATGCTCGGCCGATCTGGCGTTTCTTCATCGAGGATTTCGCAAAGTGGCCTATCAAACTCGCGGTCGGCCATCCCGACGCCCAGCGCGTGCCGAGCTATTCCGACTGGGAATCGCGCACGCAAAAAGCCGTGTTCGACAGCCGGCGCACGCGTGAGGAACTCGGCTGGACGCCGATCTCCGATCCCGAGCGGATGGTGAGCGAAGGCATCGGCGGCTCACTCGCGGCCTGGCTGAAAGCCCGGAACTGAGGAAAGAGCGGGTGGGGGGCAGCGCATCCATCTACTTCTTCGCGGGCGACTTCGCGGATGTGCTGGTGCGGCATGCCGAAGGCCGGGAGCAGACGTACGCGACGCACGACGAATGCGCGAAGCTGTTCAAAGGCCTGCTCGGCGCAGGCGTCGAGCTCACGATCTACAGCTTCGTCACTCCGGAAGGGCGCGAGGAACGCCCGCTGGACGGCCTTCGGGTCGTCTCTTTGGGCGCCCGCTGTTACGCCGACTCCGGTCTCCTGCACGAGGCCGTCGCCAAGGACAGGTCCGATGCGATCGTCGCGCACTTCCCGAACAGGGAGTTGCTTCGCGCCGTCATCGGGGCGAATTGCCGTTCGATGGCCGTGCTCGCCAATAGCTACAACCGCAGGGGCCCGAAGGCCTGGCTCG
>DASUVP010000119.1:0-5627 GCA_036378895.1 Sphingomicrobium sp. | reverse complement strand
AACAAGGCGTCGCCCGAGCTCTTCAGCGAATTGCGGAAGCGGACGGCCGCGGCGATGCCGGCGATCGAGAAGGCCAGGGCGAGCGAGTTCTGGACGATGATGATGATGCTGGTGACCACGATCGGCATGATGATGATCGTGTCGACCAGCGACTGGTCGTAATCCTTCGAATTGCGGATCGCGATATAGACCCAGCTCACCGGAAGGGCGGTCAGCAGCGCCCCGGTTACGGTGATCGCCAGCCAGAACAGGCTCTCGCGCAGATTCCCGATGTCGGTCGTCGCCGGCGCGAGCATGCTTTCGATGCCGGTGCGCGGGCTCGACATCAAGGCTTCGACGCCGCCGAACGGCATGAACTGATGGAGGTTGGGGAACAGCCGCAGCCCGAGGAGGACGAGCAGGGTCACCCCAAGATAATAAGCGGTAAGCTTCGCGAAGAGCCGCAGCGCCAGCACGAAGCGCATCGTGGCACAAAATCGGCAAACGAAGAAGCGCGGCCGCCTTTTGACGCCCGCGCCTCTGAACTCCTATGCTTGCGCGCCTCTCCGGGCGCGAAAAGTGCAGTCTTTAGAAGAGGATGATCAACAGGATGATCAAGAGGATGAGGCCGCCGATACCAATATACATCGCTTCGCTCCCACTGTTTTGGTGTTCGGGAGTGCAACGATTTCGTGTCGATTGTAGTTCCGGCGAATCGACTGCGCTCAGCAGCCGGTGACCACCGCGGAGCCCTGCGCCTTGACCGTGCAGGCCGCTCCGCCGGCAATCTCGACGCTCGACACGCCGCGCGCATCCACCTTCGCGCTGTTGCTTGCGCTTACCCGTACCTGTGCCGGGCCTTCGGCGCCGACTGTCACGTCCTTTACCGCCAGCCTTGAGGCGTCCAGCGCCGAGGTTCCGCGGACCAGCGCGGTCAGCTTGGGCGCGGTTCCGGCGATGCTCACCGTTCCGACGCCGCTGATGGCGATCTTCATCTGGTCGACCTTCGCATCGGCGATCGCGGCCGATCCCGATCCCTGCACCGCTAGGTCGAACAGCAGGCCCTTGATCTTGTCGACCGACAGGGATCCCGGTCCATTGACATAGGCCGCAGCGAGGTCCTGCGTTCCGACCGAGATTTCGACCGGCCCGCGCGGCTGGCCCGGATAATTGCCACCCCACGAAGACGGGTTGCTGCGGACGATCAGAGTCCGGCCCTGCTGGTCGATCGACACGCCGTCGATCGCCGCCGCCGATCCGCTGACCCGGGCGAAGGGAGAAACCCCTGTCGTCACCCGCACGCGGTACGGGCCGTCAATGCGGACCTTGTCGAACGTGGTGACGCTGAGCGTGCGCTCGGCCGCCGCCGCCTGGGAGGCGGGGGGGGTGGCGAGGAAGAGGGCGAGAATGGCCGATCGCTTCATCCAGCCACTCTCGCCCGGGATGGTTAAGATGCCGTTAGGAACAGCGGGCGTTGCCGGATCCGGCCTTCGACACGCTGCACTTGGCTCCGCCCGTCAGCTCCACGTCGCCGGAGCCCATGATGCTGACGGAGGCCGTGTTGCTCGCGTGCGCCTCGATGTCGCCGGAGCCGGCGATGGATACCGCCGCCGTCTCCGCGGTCATGCCCTTGGCGTTGATGCCGCCCGATCCCGCGATGTTGTATTCGGCATTCTTCGCCCGCCCGCTGCCGACCTCGGCATTGCCGGATCCCGCGATGCTCAGCTTCAGGCTTCCGACTTCGATCCTGTCGACCTTGAGGTTGCCCGAGCCGGCGATCGCGCCGTTGAAGCTGTCGCCTGAAACGCGGTCGACCTTGATGTCGCCCGACCCGGCAAGCTCGGCGCCGCGAAGGTTGGGGACGGTGACCGTGAGGGCGACCTTGCCGCCCTTCGAGCCCCAGCTGAAGCCGGCGCGCTTCTTGTGCCGGATGACGAGAGTGTTGTTCTCCACGACGACCTCGAGATTCTCGATCGCCTTTTCGTTGCCGCGCGCATGGACGCTCGGCGCCGAGCCGGTGCGGACGGTCGCGTCATAGGCGCCGGCCAGCTCGATCTTGTCGAAGCTTCCGACCTGATAATTGCGCTCGACCGTCGGACCGCCATTCTCGCTCCGAGCCTCGCTGCAGCCGCTGGCCGCCAGGG
Organism: Sphingomicrobium sp.; assembly: GCA_036378895.1. Lineage (GTDB taxonomy): Bacteria > Pseudomonadota > Alphaproteobacteria > Sphingomonadales > Sphingomonadaceae > Sphingomicrobium. The sequence goes on along the minus strand of DASUVP010000119.1, from coordinate 3,504 downwards.
CCGCCGCCGTGATCCCAAGTGCGATCGCTCGTCTCATCAAAGCCTCCATTGCCGTATTAGCGAACTAATACACCAATGCGGCGACCGGTTTCAAGCGCAAAAGAAAAGGGCGCGCCCCGAAGGACACGCCCTTGTCTCTTTCGGAAGCGCCGCGCCTCAGGCGTTGGCGGCTTCCTTCGGCTTGTGGTGGATCACCGCAGCCTTGTTGAGGATGTCGAGGATCTTCGCCAGCGCAGCCTTTTCATCAGTCTGCTCCATGGCGCCGAGCTCGCGCGCCAGGCGCGACGAGGCCGCCTCGAAGATCTGACGCTCGGAATAGCTCTGCTCCGGAGCATCGTCCGGGCGGAACAGGTCGCGGGTCACTTCCGCGATCGAGGTCAGGTCGCCCGAATTGATCTTCGCCTCATATTCCTGGGCGCGGCGCGACCACATGGTGCGCTTGACCTTGGGCTTGCCCTTGAGCGTCTCGAGAGCGTCCTTCATGGTCTTGTCGGACGACAGCTTGCGCATGCCCACCGAGTCCGCCTTCAGGACCGGGACGCGCAGCGTCATCTTCTCTTTTTCGAAACGCAGCACGTAGAGGTCGAGGCTCGTGCCGGCGATTTCAGTGCTTTGCAGTTCGACAACGCGACCGACACCATGCTTGGGGTAAACCACATAATCGCCAACGTCGAAGCTGAGCGCCTTCGCAGCCATTTTTATCCTTTCCGTTGTGGCATGTCAGAGCCGACACGTCTCTCGCATCGTCCCCCAAAACGACCCGTGCGGTCGCGGCCCTGTGCCTGTTTCCGGTTCCTGCAAAAACGGCCACCGCCGGTCGCGGAGGCCTCTGTTACAATTTTATATCACAACTGATCTCGAAAAACCACCCCGGGCCACTCTATCCCCAGTATCATCCCCAGCTAATTGCCGTTCAGATCGCCAGACCCAGCTGACGCGGCTGTTCAATCTCTCCTTCGACCAGATTGTGCATCCCGAGGCCAAGCAGCCTGATCCCCTTCGGCAGGGGTTGCAGCGCCGCGAGCAACGCTTGGCCCGCGGCCTCAAACTCCAGACGGCCGAGGGTGGTTCCAAAGCTCCTCGACCGGGTAATGATCTCGAAGTCCGCGAACTTCACTTTGAGGGTCACCGTGCGGCCCGCGACCTGCGCCCGCTCGATGCGGTCCCACGCATAGCCGGCGATCCGCGTCAACTCGGCGGCCAGCCGCTCGGGGTCGCGCAAATCGTCGTCGAAAGTCCGCTCCGCGCTCACCGACTTGTACGGCCTGTCGGAGCAGACCTGGCGCTCGTCGATCCCACGGCAGATCCTCCAGTACCAGAGGCCCGAGCTTCCGAACCTCATCTCCAGCTCGGCGAGACTGCGCTCCTGCAGATCGGCGCCGGTATGGATTCCCAGCGCCTCCAGCTTGCGAGCCGTGACGGGACCGATGCCGTGGAAGCGCGAGACGGGAAGGGCGGCGATATAGGAATGCGCCCGTTCGGGCGTGATCACGCAGAGTCCGTCGGGCTTGTTCTGGTCGGACGCGAGCTTGGCGACGAACTTGCAGTAGCTGACGCCGGCCGACGCGGTGAGCCCGGTTTCCTCGCGGATCCGATGGCGGATTTCCTCAGCAGTCGCCCGAGCCGTGCCTAGCCCGCGCCGGTCGGCGGTCACGTCGAGATAGGCCTCGTCGAGGCTCAGCGGCTCGACCAGGTGGGTATAGTCGGCGAAGATCGCGCGGATCTGACGGGAGACTTCGCGATACACGTCGAAGCGCGGCTTCACGAAGATCAGCTGAGGGCATTTCCTTTTGGCCGTGACCGACGGCATCGCCGACCGGACACCGAATGGCCGGGCTTCGTAGCTGGCGGCCGTGACGACTCCGCGATGCCCGCCGCCGACCGCAACCGGCTTGCCCCTGAGCTGCGGATCGTCGCGCTGCTCGACCGACGCATAGAAGGCGTCCATGTCGACATGGATGATCTTGCGGACGGGCTTTTCGGAGTCGGCCACGGCTCGAATCTTCTGTCCTACAGCACCCTCTGGAGTCTAGCGCGGTCCAGACGGGACAGACCGAAGAAGATTGGCGGATAAAATGGGCTTCGTCAGTGTGAACATTCGTGAACATTCGGCTCGTCAGGCCGTCTTTGCACCGAAGGCTCAATCTGCTTAAGGGCCGAGCGCAATGAACATTCACGAATATCAAGCCAAAGAGCTGCTTGCGAAGTTCGGCGTGCCGGTTCCGGCGGGCCATGCGGCAATGAGTGTCGAAGAAGCGGTCGAGGCCGCGAAAAAGCTTCCCGGACCGCTGTGGGTCGTGAAGGCGCAGATTCACGCCGGCGGCCGCGGCAAGGGAAAGTTCACCGAACTCGGCGCCGATGCGAAGGGCGGCGTCCGCCTCGCCAGGTCGGTCGATGAAGTGAGCGCCAATGCCGAGGAGATGCTCGGCAAGACCTTGGTCACGATCCAGACCGGCCCCCAAGGCAAGCAGGTCCAGCGCCTCTACATCACCGACGGCGTCGATATCGCGAAGGAATTCTACCTTGCGCTGCTGGTCGACCGCGAAACCGGCCGGATCGCCGTAGTCGCTTCGACCGAAGGTGGCATGGACATCGAGAAGGTGGCCCATGACACGCCGGAGAAGATCCAGACGCTGACGATCGATCCCGCCACCGGCCTCATGCCGCACCATGGCCGCGCCGTTGCAGCGGCCCTGGGCCTCAAGGGCGATCTCGCCAAGCAGGCGGGCAAGCTGATGCCGCAGCTCTACAATGCGTTCATCGACACCGACGCCTCGCAGATCGAGATCAATCCGCTCGCGGTCACCGACGACGGAAAGCTGCTCGTGCTCGATGCCAAGGTGGGCTTCGACAGCAATGCCGAGTTCCGCCATCCGGAGCTCGAGGCGCTGCGCGACCTCAGCGAAGAGGACCCGATGGAGATCGAGGCGTCGAAATACGACCTCGCCTACATCAAGCTCGACGGGAACATCGGCTGCATGGTCAACGGCGCCGGGCTCGCCATGGCAACGATGGACATCATCAAGCTTGAAGGCGGCGAGCCGGCCAACTTCCTCGACGTCGGCGGCGGCGCCTCGAAGGAGAAGGTCACCGCGGCATTCAAGATCATCCTCAGCGACCCGGCGGTGCAGGGAATCCTCGTCAACATCTTCGGCGGGATCATGCGCTGCGACATCATCGCCGAAGGCATCGTCGAAGCGGCGCGCGAGGTCGATCTCAAGGTCCCGCTGGTGGTTCGCCTCGAAGGCACGAACGTCCAGCAGGGCAAGGACATATTGGCGATGAGCGGCCTGCCGATCATTGCCGCCAACGACCTTGGCGACGCGGCGAAGAAGATCGTCGCCGAGGTAAAGCAGGCGGTCCCCGCCTGACGCTATCGGGAGTGATGCGATGAAGGTGCTGGTCGCCGTAAAGCGGGTGATCGACTATAACGTGAAGCCGCGCGTCAAGATGGACGGCACGGGCGTCGATCTTACCAACGTCAAGATGAGCATGAACCCCTTC
>DASUVP010000118.1:0-3981 GCA_036378895.1 Sphingomicrobium sp. | reverse complement strand
CGCGCGAGGTTCGCGGCAACCATCGTCCCCGAGAACCCGCCACCGACGATCGCGACCGGGCCGGCCCGGTCAGATGTCATAGTCCGACCATTGCTCCGGATTGGCCGAGCCCATGCGCCGCTGTTTGATATGGTCGCTGAGGTCGACGATCTTTTTGCCGGCCGTCTCGGTGAACCAGCCTGGTACAACAGCATGGACGAAGCACGCCCCCGCTGCTCCCAGCAGCTCGAACCCGATCTTGGCTGCTCCGATCCCGTGGCCGGCCCACGTCATCCCGAGTGCGCGGGGATGGTCGGTGAACAGATTGCCCCGGCCCGTCTTATGCTGTCCTACAGCCATAGCCCTGTCATCGCTGTGAACCAAAATGGTGGCCCCGGCAGGACTCGAACCTGCGACCTGCGGTTTAGGAAACCGACGCTCTATCCGGCTGAGCTACGGAGCCGCCCGCCGCCACGAATAGGCACACGCAGCGGCTTTATCAATTGACTTGGCGGGGCGGCACCACCGGCAGCGGCAAGGGAAGGACCGGCACACCCTCGTCGATCAGCGACTTCGCGTCCTCGGCGCTTGCCTGACCGTGGACCGGGCGAGGCTCGATTTCGCCGAGGTGCATCGCCCGCGCCGTGTCGGGCAGGTCGGAACCCACCCACTCCGACCCGTCAAGGAGCTTGGTTTGGAGTAAAGCCAGCTCCGCCAGCTTTCCCTTCACCACCTCGCTCGTGTCGTCGAAGCGGCTGACCCGAGGGGCCATGGGCGCCTTCTCGATGCGAGCCGAGCCGCAATAAGGGCATTGCACGAGGCCGCGCGAGCTCTGCTCGGCGAAGTCGGTGCCCGAGCTGAACCAGCCCTCGAACACCGCACAACCGTCCGCGCATCTGAGGTCGAAGACGATCATCGCGCCACCGCCTCCTCGATCGGCCGGCGATGGTTGAGCGCGGGCACCCGGCTGCGGACGTCGGTAATCCGGCTCAGGTCAACCTCTGCAAAAGCCACGCCCGTCCCTTCCTTCATGTCCAGCAACACCTCCCCCCAAGGATCGACGACCAACGAGTGGCCATAGGTGTTGCGACCGTCCTCATGATGTCCCGACTGTGCGGCAGCCACGATGAACAACCCTGCCTCGATCGCCCGGGCCCGGAGGAGCACTTCCCAGTGCGCCTTGCCCGTAGGCACGGTGAAGGCGGCCGGAACGGCGATCAAATCCGCGTTCGCCTCCGCCAGCCGGGCGAATAGGGCCGGGAAGCGAATATCGTAGCAAATGGTAAGACCGAGCTTGCCGACCGGAGTGCCGTTGACGATCACCGCCTCGCTGCCGTGCCGGTAGACCGAACTTTCGCGCCAGCTTTCGCCGGTGGGCAAATCGACGTCGAACAGATGGATCTTGTCGTAGCGGGCGCGGATTTCGCCCCGCGGGTCGATCACGAACGAGCGATTGGCGAGCTGGCGGCTTTCCGTGCGGACCGCGAGCGATCCGATGTGGACCCAGATGCCGTGCTTGTGCGCCGCGTCGCGAGCCGCCGCCAACACTTCGTCGTTCTCTTCCAGCCGTACATTATGCGCCGCCCGATCGGCGTCGCGGTCGAGCAGGCCAGACATCTCCGGAGTGAACAGCATCGCCGCGCCGCCCTCCGCCGCCTGGCCGATCGCCTCGACCAGCCGCTCGGCATTGGCGGCGGGATCTATGCCCGTCTGCGACTGGAAGAGCGCTATTCTGACCATCAGGCCGCCAGTAATTGCTCCAGCTTGCCCTCACGGTCTAGCCTGTGGAGGTCGTCGCATCCGCCGATATGCTCGCCGTTGATGAAGATCTGCGGCACCGTCGTCCGCCCGCCGGCGCGCTGAATCATTTCCTCGCGGAGCGGACTGCCCCAGCTCAGCTCATAGGCCTGGTAATCGACGCCCTTCGCTTCGAGCAGTTTCACCGCCCGGTAACAAAAGCCGCATGTCGACTTCACGTAGATCTCCACCCGGGCCACGCTCACTCGCTCCTCATCAGGTCAGCTGCATCGGCTTGATCACCCGCGCCCAGCTGACGAGCTCCACGCGCCCGGCCCCGGCAAGCTTCAGCGCCCTAGCGCAGGCGTTGGCGGTGCTTCCGGTCGTGAGCACGTCATCGATAAGAACGACCGTCCGCCCCGCAAGCTCCGCCGACGGATCGACATTGAATGCGCCCGCCACTGTTTTCCGGCGCTGGCTGAGGCTCATGCCCTGGAGCGCAGGCGTACGCTTGACGCGTCTCAGGAGCCGCTCTTCGGACCGCAGGCCAGTCGCTTTCGCAAGCTCGCTCGCGACGAGCGCGGACTGGTTGAACCCGCGCTGCCACAGCCGCGTGCGATGCAGCGGAACAGGGATCAGGATCGGTGCACCACCGCCCTTGCTGATCAGCGGCGCCATGTACCGCGCCATCGTGCGGGCGAGCGCCACCTTCCGCCCATATTTCAGCTTGATCGCAATGCTCCGCGACAGGTCGCCATAAGCGACCGCGGCACGGGTGCGCTGGATGCGCGGCGGCTTCGCGATGCACACACCGCAGAGCTCTGCATCCGTAGCTTCGAGCGGAAGCCCGCACGACGTGCAGCCGGAATCGCCGAGGAACTCGACCTCCGTCCAGCAATCAGGACAGAAACTGTGAAGCTGGCCGACGATCGACCCGCAGCCGGCGCATCGCGGCGGCAAAGCGAAGTCCAGCACGACATTCAGCGCGGATTTGATCGTATCGATTGCCCCCACTCGCGTCTTGTCGCCGCTCATTCGCCGCCGCACAAGCGCCCGATGGCGGCGGATCTGTTCGACCAGCAAGCGCGCGCACTGCGGCTCGCCCGGGCATCCCGGCGCGGACCCGACTTGTTCCTTCACGAGCGGGCGTTCGAGGACATGCTCGATCGGCTGTCGCTTGTGCATCGCCGTTTCCGTTCGGCGCTCCTGATCGGCGGCATGGACCCACGATGGCGCGAACGGCTGCTCGCCCTGGTCGAGACGGTGGACGTCACGGAAACCAATGCGCTCTCGGCGCTCGAACCGGACAGCTACGACCTTTGCGTGGCGGTCGGCGCGCTCGACACGGTCGGCGACTTGCCGACCGCCTTGCTCACGATCCGCTTCGCTCTCCATGCAGATTCGCTCTTCATCGGGACGCTCCCCGGCGGCGACACGCTGCCGCTGCTCCGGGCGGCGATGCGAGCGGCCGATGAAGTGACGGGCGCCGCAACTCCGCATGTGCATCCTCGGATCGAGCCGGCCGGCCTGTCGAGCCTACTGACCGCCGCGGGCTTCGCCATGCCGGTGGTCGACGTCGACCGAGTCCAGGCCACCTACGCGAGCTTCCGCGACCTCGTTCGCGACCTGAGGGCAATGGGCGCGACCAACATATTGACCGCGCGCGCGCGGCGGCCGCTGTCCCGCGCAGCCGTCGCCGCGGCCGAGCGGCACTTCGAGTCCGCGGCGCGCGAAGGGCGCTCAACAGAGACGTTCGAGCTGCTCCACTTCGCCGCCTGGACGCCGTCCTGATCCGGAATGGATGAAGCCCGGTTAACCTCAGCACCGCAGGAGTTGTTAACCCGCAACGAGTAATCAGGCCCCGTGGACGTGGACCAGAGGAGGGTGGCGTGAACGCTATCCGAAAGACATTGCGCCGTTTGCCCAACGACCAGAAGGGTGCAACGGCAATCGAATATGGGCTCATCGCCGCTCTCATCGCGCTCGCGATGATGGGCGGGCTTCGCACGCTCGGCGGCGGCGCCGGCGGCATGTGGACGAATGTCTCGTCGCAGGTTCAGGCTAGCTAGCAGGCCGCATAGGCGACCTCGTCGCTCAGGCTCGGCGCGGGCCGTAGACGATGAGCTTCACCTTCTGGCCTGGCACGACCTTTGAGTTCGCGGCCAGGTTGTTGAGTGACAGGAACCGATCGAGCTGGAAGGTCCGATAGGCCATCCGGCTCGCGAGCGATTGCACCGTGTCGCCGGGCGCCACCGTGTGGACGTC
>DASUVP010000117.1:0-5510 GCA_036378895.1 Sphingomicrobium sp. | reverse complement strand
CCTCGTCACCGACGATTTCATGGAGGCGGTGCGCGACGGTGCCGAATGGACGCTGAAGAGCCCCAAGGACGGTTCGGAGCGGGCCACCGTCGACGCCCGCTCGCTGTTCCAGAAGCTGGTCGAGACAAGGCTGGCGACCGGCGAGCCCTACATCATCTTCATCGACCAGGTGAACCGGTCGATGCCGCGCCATCATCGCGAGCTCGGCCTCAAGGTCTCGACCTCGAACCTGTGCTCCGAAATCACCCTGCCCACCGGCCGCGACCATCTCGGCAACGACCGCACCGCGGTCTGCTGCCTGTCGTCGTTGAACCTCGAAACCTGGGACCAGTGGAACGGCGACAAGCTCTTCATCGAGGACGTCATGCGCTTCCTCGACAACGTGCTGACCGACTATATCGACCGGGCCCCCGAGGAGATGGCCCGCGCCAAATATTCGGCGATGCGCGAGCGCTCGGTCGGCCTCGGCGTGATGGGTTTCCATTCCTTCCTCCAGGCCCGCAACATCCCGTTCGAAGGGGCGATGGCGAAGAGCTGGAACCTCAAGATCTTCAAGCATGTCGCCGCCCAGGTGAACGAGGCATCGATGATGCTCGCCAAGGAGCGCGGGCCCTGCCCCGACGCCGCCGACATGGGCGTGATGGAGCGCTTCAGCTGCAAGATGGCGATCGCGCCGACCGCGAGCATCTCGATCATCACCGGCGGCACCTCGGCCTGCATCGAGCCGATCCCGGCCAACATCTACACCCACAAGACCCTCAGCGGCTCCTTCTCGATCAAGAATCCGTATCTCGAGAAGCTGCTCGTCGAGAAATCGAAGAACTCGGAGGGCGTCTGGTCGACGATCCTCGAGCGCGGCGGCTCGGTCCAGCATCTCGACTTCCTCACGCCCGAGGAGAAGGACGTGTTCAAGACCAGCTTCGAGATCGACCAGCGCTGGCTGATCGAGCTCGCCGCCGACCGCACGCCCTATATCGACCAGGCGACGTCGCTCAACCTGTTCATCCCGGCCGACGTCGACAAATGGGATTTGCTGATGCTCCACTATCGCGCTTGGGAGCTGGGCATCAAAAGCCTCTATTACCTCCGCTCCAAGTCGGTCCAGCGGGCCGGCTTCGCCGGCGGCGTCGAGGCCGACAACACGATCGACCCCAAGCAGATCGAGCTCGCCGCGACCACGGATTACGACGAATGTTTGGCCTGCCAGTGAGTCAGACCTTCGCCCCAGCGAAGGCTGGGGCCCCAGCGGGTGAAAGGCACCGGCATTCTTCACCCGCCGGGGTCCCAGCCTGCGCTGGGACAACGCATATCTCTCCCCAGGCGGGGGGAGAAAGCCGTGCCTGGCTCCCTTCGGCACGGCCCCTGGCGGGGGAAGGCGAGCAAGCGCGGGCGTTCGCCGCTCCGCATCGGCAGACGCCGCTTCGCGCGCTCTCCTCCCCCGCTTTTTGTACCCTGCTCGCCTCGGCGCTGCTGCTCGCCGGCTGCGCGGCGACGCAGAGTCCGGCCGCGGTCCAGCCCGAGGCGCCGGGCTTCCTGCTCGGCGCCTGGCACGGCTTCATCTTCCCGATCGCCTGGATCGTGTCGCTGTTCGTGCCGGACGTCGCCGTCTACGCCGTCCCCAATGACGGCGGCTGGTACGATTTCGGCTATTTCATCGGCGTCGTCTTTCTCGGCGTCGGCGCCCGTCATGCGAGGAGATCCTGATGCCCGAGACGATCACGATCGGCCATGTCCTGATGCTGCTCGGCCTGCTGGCCGGCCTCTACGCGCTCTGGCAGGCGCTGATCTGGCTCAAGCACCGCAGCTTCGGCCGCGGCACCCCGCAATATGCCCGCGGCCGCGACGGCAAGCGCTACGCAATCTGGGGCCTCGCCGCCGCGATCCTGCTGGTCGCGCTCGGCTGCCTGACGCCGCTCGGCGGGGTGGCGATCGCATGACCGGCGGCGTGACCCTCGCTCACCTCCTGTTCGCGGCCGCCTTCCTCGAAATCGTGGCGGTGCTGGTGATGGCGCGTGCGGTGCGGCGCTCGGACCCGGCCGGTGCCGCGGAGCGCAGCCGCGGCCGTGCCGTCATCCTCGGCGCCGCCATCGCCGCGGCGGCCGGCCTGTGCCTCGTCGCCCTCTTCCTTCCGGCCGCGCAGGTGCGGATCCTCTGATTTTCGCTGGAGTAAGCCAAGATGCCCCTTCTCGAAGCCCGCAAGCAGTACAAGCCGTTCGAATATCCCTGGGCGTTCGACTTCTGGAAGCGCCAGCAGCAGATCCACTGGATGCCGGAGGAGGTGCCGCTCGGCGAGGATTGCCGCGACTGGGCGCAGAAGCTGACCGAGCACGAACGCAACCTCCTGACCCAGATCTTCCGCTTCTTCACCCAGGCCGACGTCGAGGTCCAGGATTGCTACCACGACAAATATGCCCGCGTGTTCAAGCCGACCGAAGTGAAGATGATGCTGACCGCGTTCAGCAACATGGAGACGGTCCACATCGCCGCTTACTCGCACCTGCTCGACACGATCGGCATGCCCGAGAGCGAATATTCGATGTTCCTCCAGTATAAGGAGATGAAGGACAAGCACGATTATCTCGCCACCTTCTCGGTCGACACCGACGAGGACATCGCCCGCACCCTCGCCATGTTCGGCGGCTTCACCGAGGGGCTCCAGCTTTTCGCCAGCTTCGCGATGCTGATGAACTTCCCCCGCTTCAACAAGATGAAGGGCATGGGCCAGATCGTCAGCTGGTCGGTGCGCGACGAGAGCCTGCATTGCGAGGGCATCACCCGCCTGTTCCACGCCTTCGTCAAGGAGCGCGGCTGCATGACCAAGGCGGTCCGCGACGACATCATGGACGTCTGCCAGAAGACGGTGCGCCTCGAGGACGCCTTCATCGACCTCGCCTTCGAGATGGGCCCGGTCCCCGGCATGACCCCCAAGGAGATCAAGAAATACATTCGCTACATCGCCGACTGGCGCCTCGGCCAATTGGGCTTCCAGCCCATCTACATGATCGACGACCACCCTTTGCCCTGGCTGGCGCCCCTCCTCAACGGCGTCGAGCACGCCAATTTCTTCGAGACCCGCGCCACCGAATATTCGAAGGCCGCGACAAGGGGGAACTGGGGCGAGGTATGGGACAATTTCGACCGCAGGAAGCAGGCGAAGGCGGCGAATGATCCAACCGACGCTCCCGCGGGTGACGACATGTTCACGCGGGCGGGCGTGGCAGCGGAGTAGCTGATGTTCAGAACCGGCGTGGTCTGGGACAGCGTAGCCTGCCGGGCTGCAGGCGAAGCCGACCGCAGGAGAGGCGATATTCGTCTGGACTGCTGAAGGTCCCAGAGTGACCTGCGTGGATTATATCACTCCATAGAAGTTGCTTCAGTGTTCTCCGAAATGGCGGCCGGAGTAACATTTGCTGGTTGAGCTCGCTCCTCGGTGATTTTAGGCGCTGGCGCCTGCCAAGACCGGAGATACTGGCCTACGGTTTCGTAGAAGGTGGGCACAGCCCGCTCCAGCTCATCGAGAAAGGTCTTCCGCTGCTCGAAACGACGGCTGAGATCCGCGACCAGCAAAACCTCGAAGCCGGAAACCTTGTGCTTGCCTGAACCCTCTTCGATTTTGTCCGCATCGTCCCGCAAATCCTGCAACCGAAATTGCGTAGGGATCGAGGAGTAGGGCCACTGACATCGAATATGAATATTACCCTGTGCAGAAATCGGGATCTGTCGAAGAAGCCAATTCAGGCGAGCTTTGTTTGAAACGCGATCGGTCGGCGCTTTCAGCTTCATGGAAACCAGTATGCTGCGCCGTTGCAGATCAGCCCTTACTTCCAGCGGACTCGCCGCATTGGGGATGAGCAGTGTGGTGGTTAGACACTGATCGCCGCACAGACTAGCCACGTCCTCCTGGAACCGCGCTTCGGGATCGGCCAGGGCCGCCTTGGAAAGCCGCTGGCATACTAGCTGCTTAAGCTGACGACTAAGGATCAGGCAGAGATCGCGGGATTCCTGCGTCCACGCCTCGGCCACGTCCGCAACGTCGGTGGTCCGCTGCAGTTTACCGCCCGCTTGTACCTTGGCTACGACTTCGGGCCATAGGGCCGGCATTTGCATGAACCCCTGCACTCCGGCACTCTCATGGCTGATAAAACGCAGGAACTCACTTAGAATGTAAGCTTGGTCGTCGTCATCGATGTCACGGTTGACTGTCAACAGGTCGGCTTCCGTTAGGATGTGCATCCACGAAAAATGATACAGCGTTACTCCTTTGTATTTTACCATGTTAATACGCAGTGGATGGTGTTGCGGTACGACCGAAAACTGGTTTGAGATGGTGACGACAGCATCAATCTTGTTCTTTTTTGCGAGTTCAAGGTAGCGCTCGAGTTGCTCTTGAGAGATTTCCACCCTACCAACTTTAGCTTCGACCAAAGCGGTCCAGCGACGACCCCAGGAATCGAGAACGAGCAAGCCATCTGGTCGGCCCAGATTCGCCTCACCCTTGGCACATTTAAACTCGACCTCCGTGTAGGTGCGCAGCCTGGTTGTAGCGCCGATCCGCTGACCAAGCGCTGTCAACAGATTGTTGCGGAACTCCCGGACCGAAGCGAGCGTCGCAAGGAATATTGACAGGGTCCGCCCCTCTTTCGAGGTCTCGGCAAGGATGGGAAACAGGCGGGCTCGTTCCGCCCGCTCAACACAATCCGGCAATTTGGACACGCTCTTCATCCCGCTCCGACGGACCCAAAGGGTTTACCAATTAGTACGCACTCCGCCAAGCTGCCGACATGGCATAAGCGGCGTTGGGCTCTACGTGTTGTCAACAATCTCGGCAGTTGGGCCATTCTTTTGGATGGACTCTATAGCATTCTTAGCGGACGCCTTAGCGGCGTAGCCCTCAGTCCAGAAAATGGTCTCCGCATTGTATTTGAAATTAACTTGGTACTCACCGTTTGCTCTTTTCGAAATAACAAACTTGTAGGCCATGATCACCTCCCATATCTTGATTTGACGAAATAGGTTAGGCGCATGAGAAGCATCTGACAAGATCGAGCAGCGACGGGAAACGGCGGCAAGGGAGTTCTGGTGCTAGGCACGTGTGAGGCACAAAGGAAAAACCTGATCCTTAAGGACACAAATCCTACGGGAAGTCGAACCTTCCCCCCCGCCCCCGCTCATGCCATGCTCGCCCCGCAACCAGGGGAGAATCCGCCATGTCCGCCGAAAACCTCGCCCTCGTCCGCGCCATCTACTCCGCCTTCGCCGCCGGCGACGTGCCGGGCGTGCTGGGGCGGATGAGCCCGGACATCGTCTGGAACGAGGCGGAGAGCTTCCTCTATGCGGACGGCAACCCCTATTGCGGGCCCGAGGCGGTTCTCAGCGGCGTGTTCGCGCGCTGCCTCGGCGAGTGGGACGGCTTCGCGGCGATCCCCGAGGAGTTTCTCGACGCCGGCGACACGATCGTCGTGCTCGGCCGCTACAAGGGCACCAACAAGGCGACCGGCCGCCCGCTCGAC
>DASUVP010000116.1:0-3455 GCA_036378895.1 Sphingomicrobium sp. | reverse complement strand
AGGTGCAGCGGAGTCACCGAGACATAGCCGTCCGCGATGACTTCGAGGTCGGTGTAGTGGCCGGGCGTTTCTACCACCGGCGCAAGCCCGAACCAGAAATAGGTGTAGCCGCGAGGGTCCTGCCGCTCGACCAGCCGCAGTCGGCCATAGTCGCGGATGCCCTGACGGCAGACTCGAACGCCCTTCACCTGCTCCGGCGGAAGCGCGGGGAAATTGACGTTGATGAGGCTGCCCGGCGCCATTTCCATTTCGATGATCGGCGCCAGTGCCTTTTCCGCCCAGGCCTCGGCAGCGGCGAACGGGACTGTGTCCCCCATACCTTCGCGCGAATAGGCCTGACTGAGCGCAATCGATCGGACTCCCGCAAGCGCTCCCTCCATCGCCGCCGAGACGGTGCCCGAATAGGTCACGTCTTCGGCGAGGTTCGCGCCGCGATTGATGCCCGACAGGATGAGGTCCGGCGGCGAGTCCTTCATGATGTGGGCGAGCGCCATCATCACCGCGTCGGTCGGCGTGCCCGTGACCGAAAAGCGGCGGTTGTCATGACGCCGCACGCGGACGGGCTGCGTCAGCGTCAGCGAGTGCCCGGCACCGGACTGTTCCTCGGTGGGCGCGACGACCCAGATATCGTCGGAGAATCGCTGAGCGACCGTCTCCAGCAGATCAAGTCCGCGCGCGTTAATGCCGTCGTCATTGGTCAAGAGAATCCGCATGCCGGCGGCTATGGGCGAGCGGCAGCCAAGCCGCAACCGCCCGCTAATGCGCTAATTCGGCAACAGAAATGCCATTTATTCACTTGTCGTTTGACAGTTCTTGTTAAGGCAACACCGCTTAATTATAGCGGCCAGTGGGGGTAAATCGGCTGAGTCCGGGTGTTAAGTCCCGGGAAAGTCGACCTAATCCGCCCCGGCTGCACCGGTGGCCCGGCCGCAGCTGAACGGCGGGGCGTATACGGGGGTGTCTGGCTGCTCGGGGGAGTGGCCGGCCGAGCTGGGAGGGGTTCAATGGCTACTGCTCTAGTCGACCTTTACGGCGGTCATCCGATACCGTTTGATCGCATCATCCTTGCGGAGGATTATCGTCCGTCCGAGGATGAAGAGTTCATGTGCGACCTTCACCGGTCCTACTTCCTGCGTAAGCTGAAGGACTGGAAAGAAGCGATCATCGAAGAGTCCCGCCAGACCATGGCGCAGCTGCAGGTCGATTCGTTCCGTGAGCCCGACATCGCCGACCGCGCTTCGAGTGAAACCGACTGGGGCCTCGAGCTCCGCACCCGCGACCGTCAGCGAAAGCTGATCGCCAAGATCGATTCCGCGATCCGTCGCCTCTACGAGGGCGAATATGGATATTGCGAAGTAACGGGCGACCCGATCTCGCTGGCCCGCCTGGAAGCGCGGCCGATCGCGACGATGACCCTGGAGGCGCAGGAGCGCCACGAGCGGATCGAGAAAGTGTCGCGGGACGACTGATTGCCGTCCCGCGGACAGCCGGTTCTTAGTGGAAGTGGCCGGCTAGTTCGTCTTTCAGCCTGAGCTTTTCTTTCTTGAGCTCATGAAGCTTGATCATGTCGGGGAGCGGGCGATGCTCTTCTTCGTCGATCTGTGCCGCGAGAGAAGCGTGCTGAGATGTGAGCTCCTCGACATGGGCCTTGTCCATCGGTGCCATTCCTTTCCCTGAATGCGACTGAACAGTGAACGCAGTAAAACACTTTTCGGACCGTTTGTCTCGCTTGCCGGGCGTCCGCCCAACCGGCTGGAGTCGCGGTCTGTCGCGGCACTTGGACGATGACGCAGGCATGCGGCTGGAGTAGCGTCGAAGCCAAATGGACGATGCCACCCGCGAAATGCTGGAATCCATGAAGGCCGAGCATCGGCGACTGGACGAACAGATCATCGCTTTGTCTGCCGAGCCGCTTTTCGACCAGTTGGAGATCGCGCGCTTGAAGCGCCGGAAGCTTCAATTGAAGGATCATATCCAGCTGATGATCGACCGGAACACGCCCGACATCATCGCCTGAAAATTGTCCCGCAGAGGGACTGGATAGGGCGAGACTGGGCCTCTCGAGCGGCCTCGGGCGTTTTCACCGCCCATGAACAGTGGCACTGATTGCCTGATGGACGAATCGAACGCTCCGCAGTCTGAAGCGCGGATCACGTCGCGGCTGATCGACAGCCTCTACACCGAGGCGATGCTCCTCGCCGACGAGGCACGCTCCTATTTCGACGACGCTGGCCGCGACGACCGCGGCACGCTCGAGCCTTTCGTTCGAGTCGGCTTTGCCTGCGAGTCGCTCAAGGTCACCACCCGCATCATGCACATCGTCGCCTGGCTGCTGACGCAGCGCGCGATCGAGACCGGCGAACTTCCCGGCAGGGACGGCCGACGCCCCGAGCGCCGCCTCGGACATGCGGGCGAAAGCGATCCCGAATTGCTGGCCAAGCTCCCGCCCGCTGCGCAGCGCCTGATCGAAGCGAGCAGCGACCTCTACGCGCGCATCAAGCGCATCGACGAAGGCGTCGTCACCGAAGAGCCGGTCGCCAGCCCGGCACGTGCCCTCATGGGCCGGCTCGAGCGCGGCCTCGGTGGGAATCTCGCCTAAGCCGCGTTAATCTCCGCGCGCATGCAAAGCTTCACCTTCCATCCGGGGCCGCGATTGATCGCGGGCTCAGGCAGAGCGGAGAGCCTTGCGGAGCTTCTTCCGGAGGGGCCCTGCCTGTTCGTCAGCGACGACCAATTGGTCGGACTCGGCCTGACTGACGCGCCACGAAAGGCGCTGGAGGAATCCGGACGAGTGGTCATCCTCTTCGACAAGGTCGAGGCCGATCCCTCGCGAACCACGCTCGAAGCGGCAGTCGAGGCTGGGCGTTCTGCCCGCGTCACATCCGTTGTCGGATTCGGCGGTGGAAGTCCGATGGATGTCGCGAAGCTTGCCGCTTATTTGCTCGGCTCCGGCGACGATCTCGACAGCATCTGGGGCGTCGACCTGGCCAAGGGTCAGCGGCTTCCTCTGGTGCTGGTGCCGACCACCGCCGGCACCGGATCGGAAGCGACCCCGATTTCGGTCATCACTTCCGAGGGCGGCGTCAAGCTGGCGGTCAACGCGCGGCCGCTTACGGCCGACTGGGCGGTGCTCGACCCCGCGTTGACGATCGGCCTT
Organism: Sphingomicrobium sp.; assembly: GCA_036378895.1. GTDB lineage: Bacteria > Pseudomonadota > Alphaproteobacteria > Sphingomonadales > Sphingomonadaceae > Sphingomicrobium. The sequence goes on along the minus strand of DASUVP010000116.1, from coordinate 298 downwards.
CCCCGCGGAGTGACGGCGGCGACCGGGGTCGACGCCATCGTCCACGCGGTCGAGGCCTATACGTCCGCGCGGCTCAAGAACCCCGTGTCCGATGCGCTCGCCCGTGAAGCACTGCGGCTGTTGACCGGCAATCTGCTCGCCGCCTGCACCGAGCCCGGAAACATTGCCGCCCGCGAGTCCATGCTGCTCGGAGCGCATCTCGCCGGGCTGGCGTTCTCCAGCGCGCCCGTGGCCGGAGTCCACGCCCTCGCCTATCCACTCGGCGGCCTTCACCATCTCCCGCACGGCGTGACCAATG
>DASUVP010000115.1:0-2720 GCA_036378895.1 Sphingomicrobium sp. | reverse complement strand
GTCCCGCATGGAGCACGGCTCGGCATGGATTTGCCCCGCCGGGCTGGCGCGGTCCGACTGCTCATGCTCTCCTGCAATCTCACGGGCCGGGGGGTCCAGGGTGTATTATCGACTTTATCTGATGCGCGGAGATCGAATCCGCGACGCGATCGAAATCCACGCCGCCGATGATGAATCGGCGCTGGCGCAGGCCGCGCAATCCAGGGGCATCCTGCCGGCCGAACTGTGGTGCCGGGAAAGGCTTGTTGCAACTTTCGCGGCCAGCGCCGCGGCCTGAAGCCGCGCACCTGCCGGTGGCCGGCGTGCCACTCCGAAACAATCTGTTGAGTCGCACCCGAAACAGTCGGCACTGCAGTGGCCGCCCTTCGTTTAACCTGATGCAGATTAGTTTGGAGCGCCGGCTTGCCGGAGAAGCGCATCGTTGCCATCGGATTGCTCACCCAGCGCGAGGTGGAATTGCTGGGACACGGCTTCTCGCGGCTCTGGCCGGTCGACGAAACGCCCTGCTTCACCGAACTGATCAAGGCCATCGACGAAGCCGACCGCGAGCTCGAGGAGCCCCATCTCAGCGTGAGCGCGCCATCGGGCGAGCGCAGCTAGGTCAGTAGGACCGGCGTTGGGCCGAAACGAGCATCCTCAGGAGCATCGCGACGGGGCGCGGAACCCCCACCTTCCCTTCGAGCCACAGGCTGACGGCCGAACGGGAAACGCCGATCGCGTTCGCCAAATCGTTTTGCGTCCGGTAACCCAGCGTCCGCATCGCGGTCCGAAGCTCGTCCGGCGACATGCTCGCCAGCATTTCCCTGTTGGGCGCATCACCGGTCATCGGCCGGCCCTCTAGCGCGGCAGGCGCAGGCGCGGGAAGCGTGTCAGATGGCGTCTGCGCCACGATCGCCGGTGCGGATGCGCACCGCCTGCTCGATGTCCACGACGAAGATCTTGCCGTCGCCGATCCGCCCGGTCTTCGCCGATTCCGCGATCGCCTCGACCACATTGTCGACCAGGCTGTCCTCGACGACGACCTCGATCTTCACCTTGGGCAGGAAGTCGATGACATATTCGGCGCCGCGATAGAGCTCCGTATGCCCCTTCTGCCGGCCGAAGCCCTTCACCTCGGTGACGGTGATCCCGGACACGCCCGCATCGTGAAGCGCGTCTTTCACATCGTCGAGCTTGAACGGCTTGATGATCGCTTCGACCTTTTTCACCGAGCCTCCGCAGCAGCAGTTGAAACATCCATGCCCAATCAGGGCCGCATTTGGAAGGCAGTGGGCGCGCGAAAGTGGACTGAAAGCCTGAAATGAAAGCCATCATCCTTTCCGCCGGACAAGGCTCGCGTCTCGGCCACCTGGTCGACGACCGGCCCAAGTGCCTGATCGAATTCAGCGGCCGGACCCTGCTCGACCGCCAGCTCGACACGCTCGAGGCGAACGGCGTGCACGAGGTCGTGGTCGTCACCGGCTTCCACGACGAGCTGGTCAACCAGGCGATTGCCCGGCGCACCGGCGGGCCATCAGTCCGGACGATCTTCAACCCCTTCTACAAGGTCGCCGACAATACCGGCTCGCTCTACATGGCGCGCGAGGAGCTGAGCGGCGATTGCCTGGTGTGGAACGGCGACACGCTCGTGTCGCGCGAACTGATGGCAAAGGTCGTTGGCAATGACCGCTCGGGCATCTGCGTCACCATCGACCGCAAGGACAGCTACGACGACGACGACATGAAGGTGGTCGCCGCCGACGACGGCCGCCTCCGCGCGATCGGCAAGAGGATCAGCGAAGGCGTGAACGCGGAGTCGATCGGCCTCCTCGCCTTCCGCTCAGGCGGCGCCGAGCAATTCCGCGACGCCATCGAACGCGCGATGCGCACGAGCGAAGGCACGACCATCTGGTACCTGCGCGTGATCCATCACCTGGCCCAGACAGGCGAAGTGTGGACTCTCGACATCAAGGGCGCGGAATGGGGCGAAGTCGACTTCCCCGCCGACGTCGAGGCAGCGCAGCAGCTGACGGCGCGGTGGGATGCCATGGAGAAGGCTGTCGCGGCTTAGCGGCTTTTTTAGGCGAATAGTGATTGCGGCGGGAAGAGCCACTGATAGCCGGCGACCAGTGTTGCGAAGGTAAGTACGGTCGTCACGGCCATGATTGCATAAACCTTGGCCGTGATCCTTACCGGTACCTCTGCAGTCTCGTGAACGTCACGCATTCGCAGCAACCTGGGCTGAAGCGCTGGCGGCTTGCGCGGGGCCAACGGCGGCACCGACAGCGACGGTGCTCATGACGATCGCGGCGGAGGCCGCGACGAAGGTACGCTTCAACGAAGACTGAATGGACATTTGCTTTTTCCCTTTTGGCTCCGCTTGCTTCGCAGGGCCTTGGTCGAAAGCATTCAAGGCCCGTGCCAATGGCGGAAATGCGCCATTTGCTTTGCCTGATCGACGGGAGCGGGACTGGAATACACCAAGGGTAGGCAAAATCTCCCACCTTCAAGCGGGAAGGTGCGCAGCGCTCAAAGGGACATTAGGGAGCCGGCGGAAGGAACCTGCTGGCGACGTCCCGTGCCAGCCGCGCTGGGCGCTGGGTCACTGCGTCGAGGCAGCACCAGCTGCTGTTGATTTCGGCAAGCACCTCCTCGCCGCGGCGGACGATGGTGCTGAACATCGCGCGGGCGCCCTGAACCCGCTGGGCGATCACTTCGGCGACGACGACGTCGTCGAGGAA
>DASUVP010000114.1:0-7264 GCA_036378895.1 Sphingomicrobium sp. | reverse complement strand
GCAGCGGCGAGCGATAATGCGCGCTGAGCAGCGCCAGCCGCAGCGTCTCCCCCTTGTGCCCCTGCGCCAGCAGCTCCGCCGGAGTGATGATATTGCCGAGGCTCTTCGACATCTTCTCCGCGCCCATGTCGACGAAGCCGTTGTGCACCCAGAAGCGGGCCAAAGGCAGGTCATGGTGGGCGCTTCGGCTCTGCGCGACCTCATTCTCGTGGTGCGGGAAGATGAGGTCGAGCCCGCCGCCGTGAATGTCGATGGTCTCGCCAAGGTGCCTCTCGATCATCGCCGAGCATTCGACGTGCCATCCCGGGCGGCCTCTCCCCCATGGCGAATCCCAGCCGACCACCCCCTCGTCGCTCGGCTTCCACAACACGAAGTCCGCCGGGTCGCGCTTGTAGGGCGCGACCTCGACCCGCGCCCCGGCGACCATCGCCTCGCGGTCGCGCTTGCTGAGCACTCCGTAGGTCGGGTCGCTCGGGACCGAGAAGAGGACGTGCCCCTGGGCCTCATAGGCGTTTCCGTGCTCGATCAGCCGCTCGATCATCGCGATCATCGCCGGGATTTCCTGCGTCGCGTGCGGGGCGATGTCGGGCGGAGCGACGCCGAGCGCGCCCATGTCCTCGAGATAATACCGCTCGTAGCGTTCGGTGATGACGGACGTGTCGACGCCCTCCTTCTCCGCCGAGGCGATGATCTTGTCGTCCACGTCGGTGACGTTGCGCGCGTAGACCAGGCTCTTCTCGCCGAACTCATGCCGGATGAGGCGCGCCAAAGTGTCGAAAACCACCGCTGGCCGGGCATTGCCGATATGGGCGCGGCCGTAGACCGTCGGTCCGCACACATACATAGTGATCCGTTGCGGGTTGAGCGGGACGAACGGCCGCTTCTCGCGCGTCATCGTGTCGTAGAGGCGGATCACTCTTCGCTTTCCTCAGGAGTCTCGGCCGAGCCCTTGCGCCGCGTCTCGACCCAGTCGACGACGGCGCGCCCGCTGGCGTTGAGCAGCGGATAGGTCCGCGAATTGCGCATCCAGTCGGGCCGCTGCTCGTCGGGGCCGTAGATCAAATCGGTGGCGAGGTTTGCCATCAGGAAGAACAGGGTCACGGCCAGAAGGCCCTTCAGCATCCCGAAGCCCGCGCCCAGCACACGGTCGAACGGCCCGAGCATCGAGCTGCGCGACTTCTTCCCGATCGAGCGGGCGAGCAGCTTCATGAACAGGAAGCTCGGCAAGAAGAGCAGGACGAAGGCCAGCACCGCTCCGGCAGTGGCGGTTCCCACGGCGCCGGTGAGCGCCTCGGAAACCGGCGCATGGAACAGGCGGAGCGCGACAATCCCCACGACCCAGGCGAGCAGTGACAGGACCTCGTGCACCAGCCCGCGGACGAAGCCGATCATGGCTCCCCCGCCCAGCAGGACGACGACGAAGATGTCGAGCGCGCTCATCGCGATGCGGCTAGCCGACTCTTCCCGTTCCGAGAAGTGTCCGCTTTCGACTCACTACAAACCTGACCTGTGGCACTTCGGCCGCGCCTTTTGCGCGGTCCTCACGCAGCTTCGTCAACCCGGGCCGCTCCCACAGGTTTCGCCCGAACCGCGCAAGCATCTCTAGCGAACCCTTAACAAGCGATTTGCGCACATTGTTGAACCGGCACCTCGTTCGGTCTTTCCTCGCAACTCTTTGAGAAGCTGACATCTTTGGGAATAGGCGTACCATCTCGCTTATCGACTCGTCGAAATGGTGTCGCGGAAAACAGGGCCTCGGCACCTGGTGACAGGGGGCTGAGATGGCATTCACCCACGTATTCGTGATTGGGGACAGCCTGGTCGACGCGGGCAATGCGCTTGGTCTGGCCGAATGGTACGACGGGCTTCCGCTTCAGGACCTTCCGGAAGGCGCTCCGACCGAGGCGGCCGGCTATTACCTCGGCCGCTTCTCCAATGGCTATACGTTCGCGGACCTAGTTTCGAACAAGGCGATCGGTGACGTCACCGAGCCCGTCTTTCCCTATCATTTCGAGGATCCGTGGCTGGGAATCCCGATCGACCCGTTCGAGGGCGATCCGAGTGGGAATAATGCCAACTACGCCTACGGCGGCTCGCACATCCGCAACGGCGATGAGGTTGTCCCCGATCTCGACCTGCAGACGGACGCCCTTCGCGATGCAGTCGACGGGAACATTCCGTCGAGCGCGTTGATCATCGTCACAATGGGCGGAAACGACGTCCGCGACCTCGCGCCGACCGGGAGCGATCCCGTGTCGCAAGTCGCGGCCTATGCCGAGCTGAGGGAATGCGCGATCCAGCTCCAGCACGAGCTCGGCCAGCTAATCGGCGATGGCGCGCGGAACATCTGCATCACGGGCATCGCCGATGTCGGGCTTATTCCCCGCTACGATCGCGACGATGACGGCGTCCTCAACGCCACCGAGCAGCTGCGGAGTGCGGCCGCCACCGATTATTCCATCTATCTCGACACGTTGATCCGCACGCAGGTCGTCCCCGCGCTGCAGGCGTTGGGCGCGACGATCACCTACGTGCCGCTGATGGATTACGTCGACGCCAATGGAAACCTCGTCCTTGGCGCGCTGAACGCAAACCTCCCGACGATAGCCGCGCTGCATGGCCTGACCACGGAAGAGCTTTCTAACAACCTCCTCACCTACAAGGACCTGATCTTCCACGACCACGTTCATCCGAACGCCCAGGCCAATGCGCTGCTGGGCGCGTACATGCAGTCTATCATCACCGGCACGTCCTGGGTCGAAACGCTGCCGTTGATGGGTGCGAACGTGGATTACAGCGCGACCGCCACCATCGGCGCGCCTCACGAGGTCGACCGGGTGACCGTCTCCCTGGTCGCCGGAACCACCTACACGCTGGAGATGCTGGGCGTCAGCTCGCTCGGAACGACCGGGAGCCTCGGCGATCCCAGCCTTCGCCTGTTTGGTCCCGACGGCTCCGTGGTCGGCGGCGACGATGACAGTGGCGCCGGCTTCGACCCAACCTTCACCTTCACTGCGGCAGGGAGCGGCAATTACACGCTCGAGCTCAGCGCGGTCGGAAGCGTAACCGGCACCTACTCGCTACAGGCAGCGGCCATCGCAGGCACGGCCATGACGACGAGCAACACCTACGCCGTCTCCAACTCCTCGACGGTCGTGATCGAAGGAGTGGGCGGAAGCGGCCGCGACGCCGTCAGCACGAGCGTGAGCTATGCGTTGAGCGCCGGGAGCGAGATCGAGGTCCTGCAAACCAACCGCGCCTCGGCCAAGACTGCCATCAATCTCACCGGCAACGAATTCGCCCAGACGCTTATCGGCAATACGGGTGCGAACGTGCTCGAAGGCAAGGGCGGCGCCGACATATTGTACGGGAACAGGGGCAACGACCGGTTCGTGCTGAGCAATGACGCAGTGACGTCGTCCGGCGCCGCCAATATCGACGCGATCATGGACTATGCGGCCGGCGACCTGGTCGACGTCACGCAGATCCTGGCTGTTGCGCCAGGAACCAACGTCGCGACCGGCGGATACCTGCGAGTGACTTCGAGCGGGCTCGTCCAGGTCGACCTCGACGGCGGCGGCGACGACTGGGTGACGCTCAGCACGATCAACGGCACCGGCTCCGTGACCATGCGCTATCTCTTGGGGGCAAGTGCGACCGATTTGTCGCTGTCACGTGTTCCGGAGAGCGCTGCTGCTGCTGCTGCTGCTGCTGCTGCTGCTGCTGCTGCTGCTGCGGCGGCGACTCTCGCCGACCCGATCGACAAATTGGGGTTCGGCCTGCAGCACTATTCGCCAGGGGACCTCTGGCTCTGAACGCAAGGAGCTCAGCGTCCGAGGATCTGGTCGACGAGCGCGCGGACGTTGCCGAAGTGGGTGGTCGCGATGCCGTCGGCGCCCTTGATCCCCGACGGGACCCAGGCGCGCTCGAAGCCCAGCTTCGCCGCTTCTTTGAGGCGCAGGCCCGAATGGGCGACCTGGCGCACTTCGCCTGAGAGGGCGATCTCGCCGAAGACGATGGACTCGTTGGGGATGGGCCGCTCCGCCAATGACGAAATCAGCGCCGCTGCCACGGCGAGGTCGGCGGCCGGGTCGGTCAGGCGGTAGCCGCCGGCGACGTTGAGATAAACTTCGGCAGTGGCGAAGCTGAGGCCGCAGCGAGCCTCTATCACGGCGAGGATCATCGCCAGCCGCCCGCTGTCCCAGCCGACGGCGGCCCGGCGCGGGGTGGCCCCGCTGGCGAGGCGGACGGTCAGCGCCTGGATTTCGACCAGCACGGGCCGGCTGCCTTCGAGCGCCGGGAAGATGCTCGTGCCGCTGACCGGCTCGCCACGCTGGGTGAGGAAGAGCACCGACGGGTTGGGCACCTCCGTCAGGCCCTCGCGCTCCATGGAGAAGACGCCGATCTCGTCCGTTCCCCCGAAGCGGTTCTTCATCGCGCGGAGGATTCGGTACTGGTGGCTGCGCTCGCCTTCGAAGCTCAGCACCGTGTCGACCATATGCTCGAGCACGCGCGGCCCCGCGATGGTGCCGTCCTTGGTGACGTGGCCGACGAGCACGAGCGCCGTCCCCTTCTCCTTGGCGTACCGCACGAGCTCCTGCGCCGAGGCACGGACCTGGCTGACCGTTCCGGGTGCACCCTCGATCAGGTCTGAGTGCATGGTCTGGATGGAATCAATGACCAGCAGATCGGCGCCGCCATTGTCGCCGAGCGTCGTCAGGATGTCGCGGACCGAGGTCGCTGCCGCGAGCCGCACCGGCGCCTTGCCGAGACCAAGACGAACCGCGCGCAGCCGCACTTGCTCGGCCGATTCCTCGCCCGAGACGTAGATCACGTTGCGGCCCTTCGCCGCGAGGTCGGCGCACACCTGAAGCAGCAAAGTCGACTTGCCGATACCGGGGTCGCCGCCGACCAGCATTGCCGATCCCGGCACGATGCCGCCGCCGATGGCGCGATCGAACTCGGCGATACCCGTCGGGATCCGCTCCGGAAGCGCGACGGGATGATCCAGACCGACGAGCGGAATGACCCGCCCCCCACCCTGCAGGTTGTGCTTGGCGGCGAAGATGCTTGACACCTCCGCCGACTCCTGGACGAGCGTGTTCCACTCGCTGCAGTCGGGGCACTGGCCCTGCCAACGGCTCGAGATCGAACCGCAGGCCTGGCATAGGTAACGGGACTTCGGCTTCGCCATGCCTCAAGCTGTAAGCCCGTCGCGGGCTATCGCAAGCGACGACGAAGCCGAAGCTCTGTAGAGCGGCTAACGCATGTCCTCCTCGCGCCGCAGCCGCTCCTGTTCCTCGGCCGGCGGTTGCCGCATGGGCGCGTCGGCGACGAGAGCGATGGACCCGATATTCACCGGGACGCGTGGCTGAATCCGGCGCGGATCGCCGCGTTCCTCCAGGCCGGAGACCGGAACGAAGATCACCTGGAGCCTCGTCGGATCTCCAACCGCCTCCGCGTCGAGCGGGAAGAGGAACTCGGCGGGGTGGAAATGCTGCCGTCGGTCGCGAAGCCCGGCACTGAACAAGGCGAAGGTGCCGACGAGGCTGCGCTGGCTCGGAGCGAAGCCGGGTGGCCCGACATGCACCTCCCAGCTCACACCAGGGTTGGTTGCGGCCTCGACCCCCGAAATCCGCAGAGAGACCTTCTGTCGGCGGATGCGCTCCCTCCACTCGGGCGGAGGCGCCGGAATCGGGATCCGGACCGGAACGCGCCGAAGCTGGAACGGACGGCGCAGCTCGACGAGGACGAGGAGATCGCGGATTATGTCGAAGGGGATCCGCATGCAATATTGGTTCACCTGCGGAGGCTCGCCCTCATAAGCGTAGCTCAGCTGATTGGCCGCCCGGAGGACCTGGCACCCGGTCATGGTGACGGGCTGGCAGCATTCGTCGAAGAAGGTGTACTTCAGCGCCTTCCACGCAGTGTCGCCGAGCGGATTGCTCCGCCCGCCACCCTGCGCCAGCCACAGGTTCCACAGCCGGTCGATCTGCGCATGATGGACCCAGAAGATCGGGTCGTTGGCCGCGGTCGGCACGGAGCCCATGTTCCCGCCGATCGTCACGTGGACGCTGCCGTGGGGCCCGTCGATCGACGTCTGCGCGCTGAAATAGTCGAGGAGCGTCATGGCGTTCGAGACCGACGTCGCGAGGCCGGACGACAGCAGGCCCCCGCCGTTGATGCTTGCGTTACGGCTGCCGTCGAACAAGAGGCTTCCAGACTCGCGGAAGGGTGCCGGCATCGACCTCTGGCCGGCATTGGTCCAATCCCAATAGGGAATGGCCCAGTCGTACATTCCGGAATATTTCCGAACGATCCTCTCGAAGAAATAGAGATACATTCGGTGCCACGCCCAGAAGAAGCGTGGGTCGAGGTGACATGTGTTCCACGATGGCAGGTTGCGGGGATCGAACGTCCCGTGGATCGCCGCCTGGTAGAACCAGCTGCACGGGTTGACGTCCGGAAGCGCCCGCATGGCGCTGATCGCCCTGCGGTATCCCCGCAGGATCGGGTCGGTCGTCGCCATCGTCGAGGCATTGCGCCTCACCGTTGGTCCGACCGCGAAATCGGCAAGTGCCGGAGAAGTCACGGCGATATGGGAGCCAGCGACCAAAGTCGTGGCGGCGCCGGTCTTGAGGAAAGTGCGTCTTCCGATGGGATATTGCATAAAATCCTCCATGTTCCGGTGATTCAGATACATGGCCGCAAATCGACGAGTTCGCTGGAATGCTTCCCAGCGAACGTTGCGGTTCTCACGCTTTTTCCGAGCGTTCTCAGTCTATCCTAAAAACAACTGTAATTCGACAGGCGAAATTGTCCCATTTTAGTGCTCTCTTACCGTGTCGTTCGTTCTGCGGGCCGCGATTGCAGAGGGGCGGCGGCGTCTCTAGGGCGCGAATGTGATCCCGGCCCCGCTGAAGATTCCGGACTATCGCGCCTTCTGGCTGTCGCGGTTGGCGACGACCATCGCGCAGATGGCGATGGTCATCGTCATCGGCTGGCAAGTTTACGACATCGCCCGCGAGACGATGGGCATCCGCGAGGCGGCGTTCCAGCTCGGGCTCGTCGGGCTCGTCCAGTTCGTGCCATTGTTCGTGCTGACGCCGGTCAGCGGATGGACGGCAGACCGGCTCGACCGGCGCATCATCGCCCGGGCCGTCATCGCGCTCGAAGGCCTGTGCGCGCTGATCCTGTTCTGGGCGACGTGGGAGGACTTCATCAGCCTCCCCATCCTGTTCGGAGTCGCAGCCCTGCTCGGAGT
>DASUVP010000113.1:0-2918 GCA_036378895.1 Sphingomicrobium sp. | reverse complement strand
TTTCCACGCGGCTGACCTGCAGGATGCCGTCCGCACCGAGGATGCCGAACGCGCCCGGGTTCAAATAGGCGGCCGCACCGACCAGCACCGCGGCCATACCGACGAGACTGTGAAAGGCCGCGACAAGCTGCGGCATGGCCGTCATCTGGATCTTGCGGGCGGTGACGAGGCCGATCCCGCCTCCGATCGCAATTGCGACGAGAATTTCCGGCAGGGAAGCAATTTCATGAACGGCCAGCGTCGTTACAACGGCAATGGCCATGCCGATCATCCCGGCGCGATTGCCGCTTCGCGATGAGGTCGGGCTCGATAGCCCTCTCAGCGCGAGGATGAAGCAAATGCCGGAAGCGAGGTAGGCGAGGAGCACCCAGCTGGGCGTATCGTGCGCAGCTTCCACCCCCTAGCGCTCCTTCTTCTTGTACATGGCGAGCATTCGCGCGGTGACCGCGAATCCGCCGAAGATGTTCACGCTGGCGAGAGCAACCCCAACCAGTCCGAGCCACTTCGCCGCCGGGCTCGCGGCCGACGCCGCCGCTATCAGCGCGCCGACGATGATCACCGAGGAGATGGCGTTGGTCACGCTCATAAGTGGCGTGTGTAATGCCGGAGTGACCGACCAGACGACGTAATAGCCGACGAAGCAGGCCAGAACGAAGATCGACAGGATCGAGATGAAGTCCATCAGCCCCTCTTCGAAGACGAAAGGTCGCTAAGTTCACTCCTTAACGCGCGCATGCGCATGCGCGCGCGTGCCCGGGAAACGGAGTTAGCGGGATCAGGTGCGCCGAGCTTGCAAGTCATCCGGGCGCGACCATGCACAATCTTGGCGCCGTAGGACAGAGGCAAACGCCGAGTGGATTTCGCGCTGTTAACCGGTTCACGGTTTCCGATTTGATAACCTTTTCACGGCACATCTGAACCTACTTAGGTTGAAGGAATGCCGCTCCGTGCGCTTGCGCTGGTCTCAGAAGGGTGAGCCGTCCAGCTGGAAACTGCTGATCTGGACAGCCGTGGCCTCGCTCATCTTCGGCCTAATCGGCGCCGGCGAGCTTCCCGAGGACCTGCTTCGGGCAAGCCGCAACAAAGCTCACGTACATAAGGCAAGCGGCGAGATCGTCCTCGTTGCGATCGACGATCGATCCCTGCGCGACGTCGGACAATGGCCCTGGGCGCGGCGGAACCACGCCAAACTGACGACGACCCTCGACGAGGCAGGCGCCAATCGCATTTTCTTCGACGTCAATTTCGCCGGGCGGAGCACGGCCGCTGACGACAAACTGCTTTCCGACGCGATCGCCAAGGCGCGGAACGTCGTGCTTCCGGTCAGCGCCCGCTTCGGCACGCCTTATTATGACTCGCCGGACTATCTGGTGCCGGAAACCAGCGGGAAGAATGTCGAGCTCGGCGTGATCAGCGTCTGGTACAATTACCAGAACGCAGTCTGGCATCTGGATTATTCGCGCGACGTCGAGGGCACCAAGATCCCGACGTTCGCCGCCAAGCTGGCGGGAGTGCAGGGTGAGCCGGGCTCGAGCTTCATTCCGGACTATTCGGTCGATCCGCGGACCATCCCCGTCATTGCGGCCTCCGATTTGCTTGCAGGCCGGTTCGACCGGCGCGCCGTCGCCGGCAAGGACATCGTCATCGCCACGACATCGGAGACGATCGGCGACGTCTACTTCATTCCCAGCTGGGGCAAGATGGGCGGCGCCTACGTCCAGGTCATCGGCGCGGAAACGCTGAAATCAGGCTCACCCGTCTATTTCGGATGGATCCCGGCGCTCTTGATGGCGTTCGGGGTTGCCTGGGCTGCTGTCAGGAGCAAGTCGGCCGGCCGGGCGAACGCAATGCTGGCGGTGACCGCCGCGGTCCTCCTGCTGGGGCCTGTCCCCATGGAAGCCAATTTGATGTTCATCGACATCACCCCGGCTTTGTTTGCGGTGATCATCGTCGGGACGGTGCTCGGTCTTCGCCAATGGAAGCAGCGCGGCCTGGTGAACACCGTGTCGGGCCTGCCGAACTTGAGCGCGCTCCGTGCCAACAAAGCCGGTCGCGACCAGGCGCTGATCGCGGCCCGGGTGCTCAACTATGCTGAAATCGCGGCGGCACTTCCGCCGGAGCAGGAGCGGATCCTGGTCGACCAGATCGTTTCGCGCCTCCGCGTCGGCGCTCCCGACCGCACCCTGTACGAGGGCGACGGCGGCATCTTCGCCTGGTTCGAGGACAGCAAGCAGCCCTTCGCGAACCATATCGAAGCGCTTCACGCGCTGTTCCGCAATCCGGCCCGGGTCGACGGCATGTCGATCGACCTCGTCATCAGCTTCGGCGTGGAGATCGGTAGCGGCCGCTCGCTGACCAATCGTCTCGGAAGCGCGCTCGTCGCCGCGGAGGAAGCCGCGCACGACGGCCTCAAGTGGAAATATTACGATCCGGAAGCGCTCGAGGACGCCTCCTGGAAGCTGTCGATGCTGAGCCAGCTCGACAATGCGGTCGACAAGGGCGAGGTCTGGGTCGCCTACCAGCCGAAGCTCGACCTCAAGAGCCGGCGGATCATCGGCGCGGAGGCGCTGGCGCGCTGGACGCATCCTGAAAAGGGCCCGATCGCCGCATCGGAATTCATCGCAGCCGCCGAGCAGCACGACCGTATCGGCAAGCTGACCGATTTCGTCCTCGAGCAGGCAATCGTCGCCGCAGCCGCGGTCAACCGGAAGCAGGATTTCGGGATTGCCGTGAACCTCTCGGCACGCCTGCTCAGCGACAAGGGGCTCGTGCTCCGGCTTCGAGCGATGCTCGCCCGGCATAAGTTGTCGCCCGAGATGCTGACGCTCGAGCTGACCGAGACCGCGGAGCTCGGCGGCGGCGGCCCCGCGCTCGACATGCTCAATGCCCTCCGGGATCTCGGCATCACGGTTTCGATC
>DASUVP010000112.1:0-5396 GCA_036378895.1 Sphingomicrobium sp. | reverse complement strand
TCTGAATACGCGTCGGCCGGACGTCGCTGGTCGAGACAACCTGCCCTTCCCTATCGAGCGTGTCGGTCTCCTCGCCGAAGTGGACGGTGAATTCGTAGGACTTGGACGCGTCGAGCATCCGGCCGCAAAGCTTGGTCGCCTCACCGATGGCGATCGGAAGGACGCCGCTGGCGAGCGGGTCGAGCGTCCCGCCATGCCCGACCTTGGTCTTCGGCTCGCCCGCCTCGCGGAGCGCGCGCTTCACCTTCGACACGGCTTGGGTCGAGCCAAGCCCTACAGGCTTGTCGAGAATGATCCAGCCGTTGATCACCGCTAGCGGGGTCGGGCGAGGCCGAGGCTCAACTGACGCGCCCGGCTCTCGTTCAGCCGCTCAAAGAAATGCTTTCGGCACAGAGCGATGTAGCGGTCGTTGCCGCCGATCTCGGTCTGCTGCCCGCGGACGATCGCGTGCCCCTCCTCGTCGACCCGGAGGTTCATCGTCGCCTTGCGCCCGCATTCGCAAACCGCCTTCAATTCGACGAGCGAGTCCGCCAGAGCGAGAAGCGCAGCCGATCCGGGAAACAGCTTGGCCTGGAAGTCGGTGCGCAGGCCGTAACAAAGCACCGGGATCTTCAGCTGGTCGGCAACTTCGCACAGCTGCAGCACGTGCGGCTGCGACAGGAACTGCGCCTCGTCGACCAGGATGCAGTCCAGCTTGCGCTTCCTTAGTTCGTTACTGATCGCTTCGAACAGGTCGACGCTTTCGTCGAAAGTGTGCGCGGCGGCCGACAAGGCGATGCGCGAGCCGATCGCTCCGACACCCAGGCGATCGTCGAGCGCCGCGGTCCATAGCATCGTTTCCATGCCGCGCTCGCGATAATTGAAGTCCGCCTGAAGCAGGGTCGTCGATTTCCCCGCATTCATCGCCGCATAATAGAAATAGAGCTTGGCCATCAGCAGTGTCCCTCGGCGCCCGCGAGCGTGAAATTGCTGATGCGCACCGCATCGGCCTTCTGCTCCCACTGCTCGAAGATCGGGCGGGCGCTGGCCGGGAGCGTGCAGGGGCGCGCCGCGGTCGCCTTTCCGTCCTTCCACAACTCGGCGCGGAAAGTGTAGGCGATCGGGCTGTTGTTCGTCACGGTCATCGTGGTGCCGAGCATGGCTCGCACAGAGACCTTGATCTGGCCCTTCGGGATTTTCGCCGATGGACTCACCTTGCGGGCCTGCGCGGGCTCGCCGTTCTTGACCGTGAAGAGCCAGGTCTCGCCGGTGCGCACTGTCAGGCCCGCCGCCTGCGCCGGCGCAGCAGAAAGTAGCAAAGCGGCGAAGAGCAGCTTCATACCGGCCATTCGTCCTTGAGGATCGAGAACAAAGCAGTGTCACGGACGTGGCCCGTCCAGGTGATGCGGTCGGCGCGAAGGACGCCCTCGCGGACCGCGCCGAGCTTCTTCATCGCCGCCTGGCTGCGGGTGTTGCGGACGTCGACACGAAACTCGACCCGGCGGATTCCGCAGTCGAACGCGCGCGTCAGCATCATGTCCTTCACGCGCCGGTTGAAGCCGCTGCCGCGCAAGTGCGGGCGATAATAAGTGCCGCCAATCTCGAGCACCTGACGGTTTTCGTCGATCCCGAGATAGGATGACATTCCGGCAAGCTCGTCGCCGTCGAAAAGCACGAAGGTGCGGTTGCGCGGGCTGGAGCGATAGAGCGCGATGCTCTCGTCGAACCCCTCCGGCCCGAAATTGTTGGCATAGATCGGCCAGATGTCGCGGTCCTCCGCGCAGGCGGCTTTCAATTCCTCGTGATGTTTGACGTCATACAATTCCGCCCGGCAGCCGTCGCCGGCCATCGGTTCGGAAAGCCCGCCGATGTCGATCATTCGTCGCCGAGGTCCTGCGAGACCTTTTCGGAGCGCAGCAGGCGGTCGATGTGCGTGCCTTCGTCGAAGCTTTCGTCGGCGATGAACTTGAGCTTCGCCGCATATTTCATGCGCACGCGATGGGCGACTTCGCGCTGCAGATAGGCCGTGTTCTGGCGCAGTGCCTTGAGGACCGCTTCCTCGTCCTGGCCGAGCAAAGGCTTCACGAACACGGTCGCGTGGCGGAGGTCGGGCGACATGCGCACCTCGGTGACGCTGACGAGATGCGATTGAAGCACGTCGTCATGCACGTCCCCGCGCTGCAGCAGCTCGCTCAGGATGTGGCGAACCTGCTCGCCGACGCGGAGCAGGCGAACCGAGCGACCTTCGGGCGTTTCTTGGCGGCGCATTAGATGGTCATCCCAGCAGCCAGAGAGCTAAGAAAACCGATCCCACGACGATTGCGGCAAGAAGCCCGATCCACTCGTACGCCTGGAAGAGAAAATTCGCCGTAGCATCTGCGCTTCGAGAACGCCGCTCAATCTTCTCTTGTTCGGTCTCCAACGTCAAAGCGTCCGCGCGCGCTCCTCGACCTCGAACACTTCGAGCGAGTCGCCCGGCTTGATGTCGTTGGTGGCGGCCAGGAGCACGCCGCACTCGAGGCCCGATGTGACTTCCGCCACGTCGTCCTTGAACCGCCGAAGCGAGCTGATGGTCGTCTTCGACACGATGACGTCCTCGCGCGTGAGGCGGGCGTTGAGGCCCTTGCGGATGACGCCTTCGAGCACGAGCAGGCCCGCGGCCTTGTCCTTCTTGCCCGCGGGGAACACCTCCTGGACCTTCGCGCGGCCGACGACCGTCTCGATGATTTCGGGGCCAAGCTCGCCCGCCATCGCGCCCTTCACCCAGTCGGTGAGGTGATAGATGACGTCGTAGTAGCGCAGCTCGGTCCTGTTGCGCTCCGCCACCTCACGCGCCTTGGCGTTCGGACGGACGTTGAAGCCGATGATCGGCGCGCCGCTCGCGGAGGCGAGGGTCACGTCGCTCTCGGTGATCGCCCCGACGCCCGAGTGGAGGATACGAACGCGTACCTCGTCGGTCGACAGGCGATTGAGGGCGTGGACGATCGCTTCGGTCGAGCCCTGCACGTCGGCCTTGATGACCAAAGGCACTTCCTTGATCGTCGTCTGGTGAGCCGCGAACATGTTCTCGACGCTCACAGGCGCCGCCGTCGTGCGCTTCTTGTCGAGGACGCCCTTGCGATAGTCGGCGACCTCGCGGGCGCGCGCCTCATTCTCGACGACCGTGAACGGATCGCCGGCTGACGGCACCGCCGACAGGCCGAGAACCTCGACCGGGAAGGACGGGCCGGCTTCTTTCACCTGCCGCCCCTTGTCGTCGATCATGGCGCGGACCTTGCCGCTCGATGCGCCCGCGACGAACACGTCGCCGACGCGCAGAGTGCCGCGCTCGACGAGCACGGTCGCAAGCGGTCCGCGGCCCTTGTCGAGCTTGGCCTCGATGACCGTGCCTTCGGCCGAGCGCTCGGGGTTGGCCTTGAGCTCTAGGATTTCCGCCTGCAGCTGGATCGCCTCGAGCAATTTGTCGAGATTGGTCTTCTCCTTCGCGGAGACTTCCACATCCTGAACCTCGCCGCCCATGTCCTCGACGATCACCTCATGCTGCAGCAGCTCCTCGCGGACCTTCTGCGGCTTGGCGTCTGGCTTATCGATCTTGTTGATCGCGACGATCATCGGAACGCCGGCCGCCTTGGTGTGATTGATCGCTTCGATCGTCTGCGGCTTGAGGCCGTCGTCGGCCGCAACCACCAGGACGACGATGTCGGTGACGTTGGCGCCGCGGGCGCGCATCTCCGAGAAGGCTTCGTGGCCCGGCGTGTCGAGGAAGGTGATCTTCGATTTGTCGGGCAGGCTCACCTGGTAGGCGCCGATGTGCTGCGTGATTCCGCCGGCTTCGCCCGATTGGACGGACGCGCCGCGGATGGCGTCGAGCAGCGAGGTCTTGCCGTGGTCGACATGGCCCATGATGGTGACCACCGGCGGGCGCGGCTGGAGCGTCTCCTCGGGATCGACGTCGGTCGACGTGTCGATGTCGATGTCCGCCTCGCTGACGCGATTGATGCGGTGGCCGAACTCCTCGATCAGCAGCTCGGCGGTGTCCTGATCGATCGTCTCGGTGATGGTGACGGGCGTGCCCATCTTGAACAAAGCCTTCACCAGATCGGCGCCCCGCTCGCCCATGCGCTTCGCCAGTTCCTGGACGGTGATCGCCTCGGGAACGTCGACGTCGCGATACTGCTTCTGGGCAGGGCCGGCCTGCTGGTGGGCTCGCTTTTCCTTCTCGCGGGCGCGGCGGAGCGCGGCCAGCGAGCGGGCGCGGCTGTCGTCCTCGCCGGACAGAGCGCGGGTGACGGTGAGCTTGCCGTGGTGGCGGCGATCGTCGCCGCGGCCCCGCGTCGGGCGCGCAGGCTCCGGACGGCGAGGCGCGGGCGCATAACCGCCGCTCGGCCGGCGGGCGCCGCGATCCTCTTCTTCCTCGACTGCAGGCTCGGGCGCCGGCGCGGCAGCGGCTTCAGCGGCGCGTCGGGCATCTTCCTCGGCGGCGAGGCGGGCTTCTTCGGCTGCGGCTTCCTCGGCCTTGCGGTTTTCCTCCGCGCGGCGCTTCTCGCCCTCGCTCTGCGCCTGTTTGGAGCGGTCCTCGCGGCGGCGGGCTTCTTCGAGCGACGCCAGGCGGGCTTCTTCGGCCTCGCGCAGCAGGCGAGCCTGCATTTCCTTGCGGGCGGTGATGTCGTCGGCCGGGCTGGTGCGCTTCGGCTGCGGAGCCGGGGCGGCCGGCTTCGGTGCCGGCTTGGGCGCTTCGGCTACGGGCTCGGGCTTGGGCGCCTCGGCGGGCGGAGCTTCGCCCGGGCGTCCCAGGATCCGGCGCTTCTTGACCTCGACGACCACCGTGTTGGAGCGGCCGTGGCTGAAGCTCTGCTTGACCTTGCCGGTCTCAACCGTGCGCTTGAGGCCCAGCGGCGGCCGGGTTCCAAGCTTCGGCTTATCGGTCTGGTCTGCCATTCTATTCCTTCGTCAAATCTGCGTCAGCCGAGCCAATGCCAGAGGCGGCGTCGCCGCCCTCTAGACCGGCACGGGGGTCAATGAAAGCGCGCCACCGGGAAAGCGCGTGAAGAACACGCGCTGCGGCAGCACGTTCGGTCAGCGCGACATGTACCACATTCTCGCGCCCCAAAGCCATGGACAAGATGGTGCGTTCCTCGGGAAAAAGAAGACCTTGGCCATCGCTGTTCGCAGCGCCGCCCACGCGCCACGCCTGATCGAGCTTCCTCCGCCCGTCTTCGCCGGAATCGGCGGCGTGGATCAGGAGGTGCACATTTCCGGCGCGGGCGGCGGTCTCGATGCGGTCCGCTCCGTTGATGAGGTTGCCCGAGCGGGCCTCCATCCCGAGCCGGTCGAGCGCGTTCTGCCGAAGCGCGCCGGCAATCTGCGCGCCGAGATCGGCAGGGACCTTCACGTCGTTCGTCTTGAACGCGCGAGCG
>DASUVP010000111.1:0-4136 GCA_036378895.1 Sphingomicrobium sp. | reverse complement strand
GACCCGCCAGATGACGGCGGAGCGTGAGCAGCGAGCGGCCCTCCTCGAGTCCGAAGGTCTCCGCGCCTCCGAGATCCTGCGCGCCGAGGGCGAGAAGCAGGCGAAGATCCTCCAGGCCGAGGGCCTCCGCGAGGCGGCCTTCCGCGAGGCGGAGGCTCGCGAACGCGCCGCCGAAGCGGAAGCCAAGGCGACTACAATGGTTTCGGACGCAATCGCGAACGGCAACGCGCAGGCGATCAACTATTTCGTCGCGCAAAAATATGTCGAAGCGGTCAGCGAGTTCGCCCGCTCGCCCAATGCAAAGACGATCCTGTTCCCCGTCGAGGCGACTCAGCTGATCGGGACGCTCGGCGGGATCGGCGAGCTTACTCGTGAGATACTGGGGGGAGACGATTCGCCAAAGGGCCACACGCCACCTCGTCCGAGGACCGTGGCGTCGCGGGGCACTCCTCCGAGCGTGCCGGGCGTTTCCGGCGCTCCAAGGATTGAGGGCTGATGTTCGACAATCTGGAGCCCGGCTGGCTGTGGATGATCGGCGGCGTCCTGCTGCTGATCGCCGAGGTTATCGCGCCGGGGTTCTTCCTGATCTTCGTCGGGGCTGCAGCGCTCGCGACGGGAGCATTCACCTTGCTGTTCGGCCTTGGGCTGCCGGCCCAGCTGACCCTGTTCGCAATCTATGCGCTGGTCGCGGTCATGATCGGCCGCCGAGTCTACGCCAATGCCGCGACCGACAGCAGCGACCCCTTGCTCAACGACCGTGCGGCGCGCCTCGTTGGACGGTCGGTCACCGTCATCGAGCCGATCGACGAGCATGGCGGCCGGGTGCGTCTCGGCGACAGCGAATGGAGTGCTCGTGGTGGCCCCGGCAGCCCAGGCGAGCGCGTTCGCATAACGGGGGTTGAAGGAAATTGTCTTCTGGTCGAGCCTGAGCAACGCCTTCCCACAAGCTGACGGAGTCTGTTTTGTCCGAGTTGAACCTGAGCCGCCGTCAGGCGGTCGCGGCACTGTCGTCTAGTGCCGTCCTTCCCCTTTTCGGCGGTTTCTCTCCCGCTTTCGCTCAGACGCCCGGCGACGCACAGGCATCCGCGCTCCTCGATTCGATCGCCGAGAACCTCCTCCGCCAATCGCCGGAGTCCGCGACCTCGCTCGGAATCGATAAGGGCGTACATGCAGCCCTCCGCGCCCAGCTCAGCGATCGGTCCGGGATCGGACAGCAACGCCTGGCCCAGACGATTCGCGCCGATCTCGCTCGCGCGAACGCAATCGACGTCTCGGGGCTGTCCCACTCGGTGCGAACCAGCGTGGAGGTGGTACGCAGTGCCTACTCGACTGCTCTCGAAGGATTCCAGCTCCCATATGGCGATGTTGCCGTGGGCGGCTGGAGGAACACGCCCTACGTCGTCATCCAGAACGTCGGCGCCTACCTGGACGTGCCGCGGTTCCTCGACTCCGAACATCAGATCAATTCGGCGGAGGACGCGGAGGCCTATCTCTCCCGCCTCGAGTCCTATCCCAAGCAGCTCGATAACGAGCTCGGGCGGGTCATCATGGCCCGCTATAAGGGAATGATCCCGCCCGCTTTCCTGATCGACAAGGCGCTGACCCAATTGAAGGCGTCGGCCGACGGCGCGCGCAAGGGCGGCGGGATCGTCGAATCGATTGTGCGTCGCACGCGAGAGAAGAACATTGCTGGCAATTGGGCCGAACGCGCCCGCTCCATCGTGGAGAAGGAGGTCGTTCCGGCGCTTGAGCGCCAGATCGCCGAACTTACCCTTCAGCGCGGGCTGGCGACGAACGAGCCCGGCATGTGGGCGCGCAAGGATGGCGACGCCTGGTATCGCTGGGGGCTTAAGGCGTCGACGACCACGACGATGACGCCGGACGAGGTCCACCAGATGGGACTCAATGAGCTGCGCGCTCTCCAGGCCCGGATGGACCCGATCCTCAGGAGCCTGGGCTACACCAGCGGCTCAGTCGGCGAGCGCATGCAGGCTCTGGGCCGCGACCCGCGCTATAAGTTCGCGCCCGGCGAGAAAGGACGCGCCGAAATCATGGCGTTCATCGAGGAGCGGGTGCGGATCATTCGCTCCAAGCTTCCGCAAATGTTCAACACTTTGGTGAAGGGCAATCTCGAAGTCCGCCGGCTGCCGCCGGAAGAAGAGCCCGGAGCGCCCGGCGCCTACGGCGGCGCGGGCTCGATCGACGGCACCATCCCCGGCAAATTCTGGATCAACCTCAGGACGACTGAGCTTCACACCAAGTTCGACCTGCCGGATCTCACCCACCACGAGGCTATCCCGGGGCACGTCTGGCAGGGCGAATATGCCAACAAGCTGCCGCTGATCCGGACCCTGCTGTCGTTCGGCGCCTATTCGGAAGGCTGGGCCCTCTACGCGCAGCAGCTTGCGGACGAATTCGGAGTTTATGACGAATTCCCCGCGGGCCGCCTTGGCTACCTCCAGGGAATCGCCTTCCGCGCCTGCCGGCTGGTGGTCGATACGGGTCTCCACGCCAAGCGCTGGAGCCGCGAGCAGGCGGTGCGCTTCTTCGTCGACGAGATCGGCTCCAAGGCCGAGGAGGTCGCGAGCGAAGTCGACCGCTACTGCAGTTGGCCCGGCCAGGCCTGCGGCTACAAGGTCGGCCACAGCGAGATCAACCGCCAGCGCGACAAGGCGAAGGCGGCGCTCGGCCCGAGGTTCGACATCAAGGCCTTCAACGACGCCGTCGTCCTCGGCGGCAACGTCCCGATGGACGTGCTTGCCAAGAACGTCGACGATTATGTTGCGCGGGCGCGGGGCTAGAACCTGATCCGCGTCCGAACCTCAGCGAGACTATCCTTGCCTTGAGAATGACTTGGCCCGGGAACTGAATGCCCGGTTGAAGGTTATCGGCGCGTGGTCGAAGCCCTATTCTATACGATCGCGTGGTTGGCGTTCTTCTCGTATATCGGTGGGATAGCTGCGCTCGCCCTCAGCAGCCGGGCCTCACCCAACATTCGTAAACGTTCGCCGCAGCCTCAAGGCATTGCGCGAAGGTCTGGTGGTACAAAATTCCGCCTCGCTTCGACCGAGAACAGGCCTTCCCGGCTGTAGAAGCGGAGCGGCCAATCTCGCCGGCCCATCGGCGACAGCAGCAGCCCATTGACGATCTCGTGGAGCGCCTCGCCGTTCCTGGGTCTTTCGAGGAACAGGCGAACCCCGTGCAGGAACGTGCGCGTGATCGTCTCGTGATAGCCTTCGGTGTCGTTGTTCACGCCGCCGACGCTCTCGTTGAAGCGGCGGATGATTCCCGGGAGTTCCGAGTCAACGTCGACGTGAGTTCTGCGAAGCAAGAGGTAGGTCGTTGCGGCGAGGTGCGCCTCGTGGGTCCATTCCTCGCGAGTTGCTGTGCATGCGAGAAGGCCTTCGCCGAGACGTTCGATCTCGGCGTCGGTCGTGAAAAGTCGTGGCGAAAAATCGGTCATTGGATCGGGTCCTGAATTTGGAGCCCGATCCTCAGTCGACCGGGCAATTAGGCGGCGGCGGGAACCTTGGGCGCGGCTTGTCGCACGCCCTCGTCCACTTGGTCCGCGAATTGCGCGAAGTTCTCGATGAATAGGTCGACCAGCTTGGCGGCCGTGCGGTCGTACTCGTCCTTGTCCGCCCAGGTGCTGCGCGGATCGAGGATCGAGCTGTCGACGCCAGGAACGGCGACCGGCACCTCAAAACCGAAGTTCGGGTCCTTGTGGAACTCGACGTCATTGAGGCTGCCGTCGAGCGCGGCGTTCAGGAGCGCGCGTGTTTCCTTGATCGGCATGCGCTTGCCGACGCCGTACTTGCCACCGGTCCAGCCGGTATTGACCAGCCAGCAGTCGACATTGCCTTCGGCGATCCGCTTTTTGAGCAGATTGCCGTAGACCGACGGATGGCGCGGCATGAACGGCGCGCCGAAGCAGGTCGAGAAGGTCGCTTCCGGCTCGGTGACGCCGATCTCCGTCCCCGCCACCTTCGCGGTGTAGCCGGAAAGGAAATGGTACATCGCCTGGTCGGGCGTCAGCCGCGCGATCGGCGGCAGCACGCCGAAGGCGTCTGCGGTGAGGAAGATCACAGTCTTCGGCACCGGCCCCATATTATGCTCGGAGCAATTGGGGATGAACT
>DASUVP010000110.1:0-12416 GCA_036378895.1 Sphingomicrobium sp. | reverse complement strand
GTTCCAGACCGGCGACCTTGCCGGCCAGGGCGCTCCGACGCTTCCGGTCAGCGGCAATTTCCGCGTGCTCGAGGTGTTCGGCGAAACCCAGATCCCGATCGTGCGCAACTCGTTCCTGCATGAGTTCACGCTTGGCGCCGGCTACCGCAAGTCTTGGTACAAGCTGAGCAACGGCCGTAAGTATGACACGGACACCTATAAGGTGTCGGGCGAACTTGCGCCGATCGCCGATGTGCGCTTCCGGGGCTCGTACAACCGCGCGGTTCGTGCTCCGAACATCCAGGAGCTGTTCGCTCCGCAGTTCGTCGGCCTGGGCGGAAGCAACGATCCGTGTGCAACCGGCGGGCCAATCACGGCGACCGACTTCGGCTGTCTCGCCCAGGGTCTGACGGTCGGCCAGACGGTCACGGCCAACCCGGCCGGTCAGTACAACGCACTGCTCGGCGGCAACCCGAACCTGACTCCGGAGAAGGCGACGACCAAGACGGTCGGCGTCGTGTTCCAGCCAAGCTTCATCCCGAGGCTTGCGGTCACGCTCGATTACTGGGACATCGAGGTCAAGAACGCGATCCAGGGCTTCGGCGCGGACGCGATCCTGGCGGCATGCGTCGGCGACACGACGGCGACGACGGTTTCGCCGGCCTGCGCGCTCGTCCTGCGCAATCCGGCGGGTTCGCTCTGGCTAAGCTCCCAGGTCTCCAATGGTGTCCTCGTGAACGGCGCCACTATCGACCTTCCCAACAACGAAGGGACGATCGAAACGAGCGGTATCGACCTCAACGTCGCCTACTCGCATGGGGCGTTGGGACTTGGCCGGCTGTCGCACAGCTTCATCGGCACGTACCTCAA
This sequence comes from Sphingomicrobium sp., assembly GCA_036378895.1. Taxonomy (GTDB): domain Bacteria; phylum Pseudomonadota; class Alphaproteobacteria; order Sphingomonadales; family Sphingomonadaceae; genus Sphingomicrobium. The sequence goes on along the minus strand of DASUVP010000110.1, from coordinate 11,567 downwards.
GAAGTTCGACATCGATAATAACCTGTCCGATCCGTACCAGTGCGATGGCTACTACGGGCCGGTCTGCAGCGGCGCGGTGGTTGCCGGCGGTGCCCCGATGCCGAAGTGGCGGCACAAGTGGCGGTCGACCTGGGAAACGCCGTGGGGCCTCGGTCTGTCGCTCCAGTGGCGCCATGTCGGCAAGGTCAAGGCCGAGACGTTGCAGAACAACAACTCGGTCGGAAGCGCGACTCAGTTCGATCCAGGTGTCCGCATCAAGGCTCAGAACTACTTCGACCTTGCGGCGACCTTCACGCTCCTGGATCGGATCAACCTGCGCGCGGGTATCAATAACCTGCTCGACAATGATCCGCCGCTGGTGACGTCCGGCAGCGGCTCGATCGGTGGAACCAACCTCTGCCCGGCGGGTCCGTGTAACGGCAACACCTATCCGGGCACCTGGGATGCGCTCGGCCGCTACGTCTGGCTAGGTGCGACGATCGACTTCCTGCCGCCGAAGCCGGCTCCGGCTCCGGTTGCACCGCCGCCGCCGCCGCCGCCGCCTCCGCCGCCGCCGCCTGCCACGCAGACGTGCCCGGATGGGTCGGTGATCCTGGCGACAGAGACCTGCCCGGTCCCGCCGCCGCCGCCGCCTCCGCCGCCGCCGGCGCCAGAGCGCGGCTAAGCGTAGCTGCTAGCGAAGAATGGGGCGGTGGACCGAAAGGTCCGCCGCCCTTTTCTTTGTGTAGCTTGACCGTCCGTAATGCTGTCACTTGGCGGCATTTGCGCTAGACACGCGCCATGACCGCCGTTTCCCTGCTCGACGACCAGACTGCCGCCGCAATTCGCGAGGCCATGACCGCTGCGCGCATGGGGCGCATTCCCGAAGCAGTGAGAATCGGAGAACGCGCTCTCGCGAGCGGCTGCGACAGTGCCGCTCTCAACGCGATGCTGGGCACATTGCATTGCCAGACCGGCAATCTCGAAGCGGGAATCCGTCACCTGCGCGCCGCCCGCGAGAATCAGCCGTCCGACCCCGTCATATCCGCAAATCTGGCCACAGCGCTCGCCCAGCAAGGTGAGTACAAGGCCGCCTTGGACGTGCTTCCGGACGACATCGCGCGGACGGACCAGACGATGCGGCTCCAGCGCATCCGCGCCTACCTCGCGCAACATGCCGAGGACTTCCAAACGGCAATTCCCCTCTATGAGGCGATCGTCGCTGCCGCGCCGAACGATTGGGAGACTTGGAACAATCTGGGAAACTCGCGGCGGCTCGCCGGCAATGTCGACGGCGGTCTCGAGGCGCTTGAGCGCGCAATGGAGCTCAATCCCGCGTCTGGGCCGGTTCGCCTCAACTACGCCACGACTCTCGCCGCCGCCGGCCGCGCAGACGATGCGGAACAGCAGCTCCGCCGCATGGCTGACGACTTTCCCGACGAGCCGAGGCCGCTGCGTGAACTGCATGCTCTGATGAAAGGGTTCGGGCGAGACGAAGCCGCCCTCGAAGCGATCGAGGAGGCCGCCCGCCGCGCCCCCGCCGATGTCGAGTTGCTCATGGCACTCGCGGCTCATCGTCTCAGCATGCTTCAGAATGAGGCGGCGGAAGCCGACTACCGCCGCGTCCTGGACGTGAAACCGGACCATGACCTGGCGTATCTCGGCCTCGCCGCCGTCTTCGAATTGTCGAACCGCGTCGACGACATGTCGGCCCTGGTCGAGGACATCGAGAATCGCGGCGTTGGCGAGGACGTCCTGAATTTCGTCCGGGCGATGGAGCACCGCCGCCGTGGCCGCTTCGCCGAAGGACTCGCGGCGCTCGAATGCGTTCCGGAAAATCTCGAGAGCGCAAGGCGCTATCATCTGCTTGGGCAGCTTCACGAGGGAGCCGGCAATTACGACGAGGCGTTCGAGGCTTTTTCACGAGCGAATGCGCTGCACGAGCAGGATCCGACGCGACCCGGGGAGCGGGCTTCTGCCTATCGCGAGAGCCTACGGGCTCAGATCGACGTGGCCACGCCCGCCTGGGTGGAGGGCTGGCGCGACGAATCGAGGAAGCGCGACCGACCCTCGCCCGTCTTCCTCCTCGGCTTTCCGCGTTCCGGAACGACGCTTCTCGATACGATGCTCATGGGCCACCCGGATGTGGAGGTGCTCGAAGAGGAGCCCACGCTACTGGAGGCAGCCAAGCTCCTGCAGCCGTTCGATACATTGCCGACCGCGGACGATGCGAAGATCGAAAACGCGCGCGAGGAATATTTCCGGGTCGCGGCGCGGCACGCGTCGCTCGAGACCGGAAAACTGCTCGTCGACAAGAACCCGCTTTCGATGAACCTGCTGCCAATCATCCATCGGCTGTTTCCGGGTGCCCGGATCATCCTCGCGCTGCGCCACCCGTGCGATGTCGTGTTCAGTTGCTACGCGGCCAACTTCAAGCTGAACGATGCCATGCCCAACTTCCTTCGGCTCGACACGGCGGCGGAGATGTACGACCTCAGCTTCACCTATTTCGAGAAGACCCGCGCTCTATTCGATCCGCCCGTGCACCAGATCGTCTACGAGAACGTCGTGGCAAACGGGGAAAATGAGCTCAGGAAGTTGCTCGATTTCCTCGGCCTCGAATGGAACGATGCCGTGCTCGACCATCAGACGACCGCCCGAACCCGCGGACGGATCAAGACCGCCAGCTATTCGCAGGTCGGCCAGCCGATCTACTCGCAGGCTGCCGGGCGCTGGACGAACTTCCGAAAGCACATGGAACCCGTTCTTCCTGTGCTGACCCCATGGGCCGAGAAGTTCGGCTATTCGGTCTGATCCGATGAACAGCGCCGCCCTGGTCGATGAAGCAGAGCGAGCGGTGGCAACGGGCGACCTTCGGCGAGCCGTCACCTTGCTCAGCGAGGCTGCTGAAAGCCGGCCCGAAGACGCCGAGCTATGGATGAAGGTTGCGGCCCTTCATCGCGCAACCGGAAGCCCTCAGGCGGCGCTCGACGCCGTGCACCGAGCGCTGGCGGTCTCTCCCCTCGACTTCACCATGCTGCTTATGAAGGCCAGCCTTCTCCAGCGCCTCGGTCATCCCGATGCGGGGCAGGCCTGGGGTCATGCGCTGGCCCAGAAGCCGCAGCGCGAGCTTCCGCCGCAGCTCGCGGCGGTGGTGGCGGAAGGCGAGAAGCAGCATTCGGCCTGGCTTGACGCGCGGGAGGGCAGACTCAAGGCGGCCATGGGGTCCGCGGAGCAGTCAGCGGGAGACGAGGAGCGTCGACGGATCGAGCGGTTTCGCAACAACGTCCTCGGCCGCACCAGGGCATACCACAGCACCCCGACCCACTTTCATTTCCCGGAGCTGTCGCAGCGCGAGTTTCACCCGCGCCGCCTGTTTCCTTGGCTCGACGAACTCGAGGCAGCGACGGAAACGATCGCCGAAGAGCTGAAGGCGGTCATGGCCGCGGAGCGCGCCGAGCTGGTCCCCTACATCCAGTACGACGAGCATCTTCCGCTTGCCCAGTGGAAGCCTCTCAACCGGAATCCTGACTGGACCGCCATTCACTTGTGGCGGAACGGGGAGCTGATCGAGGCCAACGCGCGCCACTGCCCCAACACGCTGAAGCTCCTCGAAGGGCTCCTCCAACCGCAGGTGCGCGGCTCGGGCCCGAACGCCATGTTCTCGTTGCTTGCGCCGGGCACGGCGATTCCACCGCATGTCGGTGTCAGCAATGCCCGCCTGGTCTGCCACCTTCCGCTCGTCGTTCCCGAAGGCTGCTGGTTCCGCGTCGGCGCCGAGACTCGCTACTGGAGAAGGGGTGAGGCGTTCGTCTTCGACGACACGATCGAGCACGAAGCGCTCAATCCGAGCAGCGAGCTGCGCGTCGTCTTCATCTTCGACATCTGGCATCCGGACCTCAGCGTCGCGGAGCGCGATGCGGTGACGGCGCTGATCGGAAGCGAAGGCGGGGTCGGGGCGCTGTGAGCGTCACCGCTTCGCTAGCACGTCAACTTTCCGGTTCTCTCGACGAAAACGCGCTCGCCGACCTGGCCGCCAAGGCCCTGGAGGAGGGTGAAGAGGAACGCGCGCTTCCGCTGGTGGAGCGCGGAGCGGGGCAGCTCGGCAGCGCCCTGCTGTGGCAATGGAAGGCGCTGCTCGAACGTTCGCTCGACGAGCATGAGTCGGCCCTGGCTTCCTTCGCGGAGGCTGCACGGCTGGCCCCGTCGGAAGTCAGCATCGCTCACGGCCGCGCGCGCACGGCGATGGAGGCCGGACTCGACGCGCGGCCGTTCTACGACTGCGCCCGTTCGCTTGCCCCGCGTGATGGGCAGATTCTCGTCGGATTGGCGGCTGCGCGCGCCGCAATGGGTGAGGGCGACCGGGCGATCTCGGAGCTTCAGGCGGCTCTCGCGAAGGCCCCCGCCTGGCTTTACGGGCACGAGCAGCTGGCGCAGCTGATGGCGACCCAGGGCCGGTCCCCGGAAGCGACCTTATCGCTGGACCAGGCGCTGGAGCGCTTCCCGCAAGCACAACCCCTCTGGGAAACATTGCTCAACGTGCAGCTTCGACGCGCGGCCTACGAAACGCTCGGGGAAATCATAGCCCGCGCCAAGGCGGCCGGCGTCGGCTCGCCGGAATTCGCGATCTATGAAGGCATCCATTCGGCCGAAGTCGATTCTGAGCCCAAGCCATCGAAGCTTTTCGGTGAGTTCCCCGAACGGATCGATCACGCCCTTGGCAAGTGGCGCGTCCGCCATTTGCTGAGGGTGGGCGAGATTTCTGAAGCCGTGGGGCTGATCGACCGGGAATTCGAGCGTGACCAGACAGCCGAGCTTTGGGCTTATGCGGCGACGGCCTGGAGGCTTGCGGGAGATCCGCGGAGCGAGTGGCTGGAAGGCGATGAGCGGCTGGTCAACGTCACCGACCTCACCGAAAATCTTCCACCTCTGGAGACGGTTGCCGAGACGCTTCGCGCTCTCCACGTCGCGAAGGGCGAGTATCTCGACCAGTCCGTTCGCGGGGGAACGCAGACAGACGGGCCCCTGCTCAGCCGGATCGATCCGGTCATCCGCCACCTTCGCTCCGCGATCGTCGGTGCCGTCGAGCGCTACCGGGCCCAGCTTCCCCCGGTCGATGAAGCGCATCCACTGCTTCGGCAGCGGCGGGACCGCAGGATCCGTTTTTCGGGGAGCTGGTCGGTCCGGCTACGGTCGGGCGGTCATCATTCGAACCACGTGCATCCCTTGGGCTGGATCAGCTCGGCGCTTTACATTGCGCTTCCCGCCGAGGTGTCAGGAGAGGCCCATGCCGGGTGGCTGGCGCTCGGCGAGCCTCCACCCGAGTTGGAAACCGGGCTTCTCTCAGCCGCCTATATTCAGCCAAAGCACGGCCAGCTTGTGCTCTTCCCGTCGTGGATGTGGCACGGAACGATTCCTTTCCCGGACGGCGAGCGTCTGACGGTCGCTTTCGACGTTGCGCAGCCTCGCTAAGTCCGTTCGTCGAAACAATATTTGCGGATTCGGCGGTTGACCTGCATTACTGTGCCCCTGCCGCAGGAGGTGTTTGAATGATGAAAGCGTTCTGTGCTGCCGCTCTGGCCACCTTCCTGGTGACGCCGTCCCTGGCTCAGGCCTCCGGTAGCGCCTCGAACCAGCCGGCCGCGGAGAAGCCAGCTCCCGGAAGTCCGAATGAAGTCGTCTGCCAGAAGCTGGAAGTGACCGGCACCCGTCTCGGGGTGAAAAGGGTCTGCAAGACCCGCGCGCAGTGGGCGGACCAGCAGCTTCAGGACCGCCAGGAAATCGAAAAGGTCCAGGTCCAACGCACGATGAAAGGCGAGTGACGCCGAACCGTCACGCCCTCCAATACTGCAGATAGGCTCGCTTGAGCCTGGCCAGCTTCGGACGGTCGTGCACGACCACGTAGGGATGAAGCGGGTTACGGCGAACGAAGTCCTGGTGATGGGCTTCGGCGAGGTAGAAGGGGCCGCTTTCGATCTTGGTCGCGATCGGCTTTTTGGCCGAGCGGAGCTGGGCGATGAAGCTTTCCGCCAGGCGCTTTTGCGCGGAACTCTGCGGGAAGATCGCCGAGCGATAGCTGGGTCCGACGTCCGGCCCCTGCCGGTTTACCTGCGTCGGGTCGTGAGCGACTGAAAAATAGATGCGCAGGAGTTGGGCATAGCTGACCTGCCTGGGATCGAAGCTGATCCGGATGGCTTCGGCGTGTCCCGTTCGTTCGCTGCTGACCTTGTCGTAGCTGGCGTCCTGCGCCGTCCCGCCGGCATAGCCCGAGACGACGTTGCGCACGCCCTTCACGTGCTCGAACACGGCTTCCATGCCCCAGAAGCAGCCGCCCGCGAGGACGGCGGTTTCGGTCGTAGGCTGCGCCTTCGCGGAACTCGCCAGTGAAAGGCTCACTGCAACTGCAGAAATCAGGACACGCATCGACATGCGTTCAACTCCAGAAGATTACCACTCCACTATACGCGCCGCTTGCAGTGAAGGTTACATGCCTAATCGCGGTCCGGAGCGCCGAGCGGAAAATATTTGCGGTAGGGCCGGGCGTCCTCGACGCAGCGGACGACCGGCGGCAGGGCGAGTAGCTCGGCACGCAGCGCGGCAAGGTGCGGGCAGTCGTCCGGGATCGGCTCGATCCAGTCCGCGTAGAACAGGGACGGCGCAGCCGCGCAGGTGACCAGGGACACGTGCGGCGGGAGCGCGTTTTCGGGTAGCCACCGCTCGAGCCAGGCGTAGGCTTGCCGCAACCTAGCCTTGCCCGCGTCGACCTCTACCTCGTTGGGTGCATCGCGGAGGCCAAGCTCAGGCTTGTCGCGGCTGATGAAATGGGCCGAGACCACGCGCTGCATGTTCCCCATCACGTAATTGTCGAAGACCCGGTCGAGCATGCGGGTCACCGCCGCCTTCGCAGGGTCCAGCGGTATCAGCGGCGCCGTGCCGGGGTGATGGACCGCGAGGTGCTCGACGATACTGGTCGCCTCGACCACCACGGTGTCGCCGTCGGCCAGCACCGGTATGTGTCCGCCTGGGTGGGCCTTGCCGGGGAATTGTTCGCTCAACGGGCGATCCGTAGACATCGGAACGAATTCGAACTCCGTTCCGTTCGCGTAGAGCGGGATCAGTGCCTTCCACGTGTAGGACGAGAAGGGATGGCCGTGGAGCTGGAGGGTCACCAGCTGCCGTCCGCCATTGCCGCCTGCCGTGCCTGCTCCCGTCCGCTGGTCGATTGCGGTCCGGCCCAGCCGTGCTCAATGTCTCCGCCGGGCTCGTACGTTGCGATCACGGCGCCGGATCGGGTCACCTTGTGATCGACCATCCTCAGCGCCTCGGCCGGGGTTCCGTTGCCGAAGATCCGCTTGCCGCCGCCGAGCACCACCGGAAATGTCATCAGTGTCAGGCTGTCGAGCAGCCCCGCCTCGAGCAGCGCCGGATAGAGCGTGCTGCTGCCCTGGATGAGAAGGTCCGGGCCGTCGTCCTGCTTGAGCGCGCGAACCTCCTCGATGCTTCCAAGCCGGTGACTGTTCGACCAGCCGAGGTCGGGCGACCCCCGGCTGAGGACATATTTATCGGCGCGCGTGAACGCTTCGCCCATGGCGATCGCCGCGGCTTCTCCGTCGTCCTTGCCGGTGCGGTCGAAGACTTCGCCGATCCCGGTCGCCGCGCCTCCGACATAGGGCCAGTAAGCGGCGAAGATGTCATAGGTCCGGCGACCCAGCAGAAGGTCGTAATCGCTGCCGAAGAAAGCGTCGATCGCCGCGCCCACGTCCTCGTCGAAGAATAGCGGCAGCCAGCCGCCGTGATCGAAACCGCCGGTCGGGTCTTCGGTAGGCCCGCCCGGCGCCTGCATGACGCCGTCCAGCGAGACGAATACGCTGCCGCGGATCCTACGCATTAACTTCCTCACCACGCAGCGCCGCTTCGATCTTGGCGACGTCGATCTTCTGCATCGTCATCATCGCTTCGAACGCGCGCTTGGCGGCCGCCTTGTCGGGATTGTCCATCGCTTCGAGCAGGACGCGTGGCGTGATCTGCCAGGAAAAGCCCCACTTGTCCTTGCACCAGCCGCATGCGCTTTCCGCGCCGCCGTTCTGGACGATAGCGTTCCAGTAGCGGTCGGTTTCGGCCTGGTTCTCGGTGATGACCATGAAGCTGACCGCTTCATTGGGTTTGAACTCCGGGCCGCCGTTCAGGCCGACGTAGCTCTGGCCAAGGAGAGTGAAGTCGACGGTCAGCTCATTGCCTTCCTCGCCGCCCGGATAGTCTGAAGACGCCTCATGGGTCTTCCCGACTTTGCTGTCGGGGAACACGGAAGCGTAGAATTCCGCGGCCTTTCGCGCCTCGCCATGGTCGAACCACAGGCAAGTGGTGAGCTTACTGGACATCGTCTCTCTCCTTATTTCTTGCGCGGGCCGACGAGGCCGAACAGCGCGCCCTGCGGGTCGACCGCGTTGACCGCATATTCGCCGCCGGGGATTTCCTGGGGACCGTTGACGACCTGGCCGCCGCCGGACTTCACCGCTTCCGTGGCGCGGTCGATGTCGTCGACGCCGATGTAGAAGTTCCACATGGACTGCGGCATGTCGGGCATCGTCGGCATGACCGCGCCAATCATCACGCTACCGTGCTGGACGAACTGGTACTTGCCCATTTCGCCCATATCCATGTCGCCTTCCTGCGACCAACCGAAGCGGCGCTTGTAGAAGTCGATCGATCTGGCCGGCTCGGCGCTCCACAGCTCGTTCCAGCGGACGTGTTGCGGCTGGTCGACCGAGAAGACGTCGCTGACGGCGTCCGGCTTACTCTCGGGCGGTATCGGGTCCATCAAATAGAAAGGCGCACCTTCCGGCCCAGTGACCATCGCCAAGCGGCCGACGCCGGGCTGGTCCCACGGGGCCATCATCACTTGGCCGCCATCAGCCTTGATCTCGTCGACCTTGGCGTCGACATCGGCTGCATGCAGGTAGCCGAGCCACATCGGCCGGGCGCCGCCGTCCTGCATTTCCTTCGTCAGCTCGAGGAGGCCGCCGGCCATGCCGCCGTCCGAACGGTTGATCATCCGGTAGTTGACGTCCGGCGCGACCTGATCGGTCCCGACGCTCCATCCCACGACGGAATCGTAGAAGCGCTTCGCGGCTGCCGCGTCGGTGGTCATCAACTCGTACCAGATGAAGCTACCCTGCGGGTTTCCCCGCGCGCCCTGGTCGTTGGTGGGAGCGTCTTCAGTGCGGACGTCGGACATGGCTCGACTTCCTCCTCGATTGCTGAACTAGGACTCGCGTGCGTCAGGCGGTTTCGCGTTGGCGCGCCGGCTCGCTGTCCACGATCGGGTCGAACCCGCCCCAGAACATGCGCTGGCCGTTGAACGGCATGTCGCCTTCGGGCTTCATGCGCTCGTCCTCCATGATCTTCTTCCAGCCTTCGTCACGAGCCTGTTTGTCGGGCCATTCGAGGAACGAGAAGAAAAAGGTCTCGCCGTCCTCCGACTTCACCGCACGGTAAAAGTCGGTGACCTCGCCCTTCGGCACATCATCGGCGATAGCTTCGACGTCGCGCAGCGCTCCATGCTCCTGGAACAGGCCCGCCGCCTTGCTCGCGAGAGCGCGATAGGCGTCGAGCTTGGCTTCCGGCACCGGCGTAACGAAACCGTCGATGTAGCCGCCGCGCTCGCTGCCTTCCTCGACGAAACCCTCGAAGCCGCCCATGATCATGCGCTTGCCGTCGAAGGGCATGGTTGCGCCCATCTCCTTCATTCGCGGATCGCTCAACATCTTTGCGTTGGCGGCGTCGCGGGTCGCCTTGTCCGGATATTCGAACCAGGAGAAGACGACGTCCTCGTCGTCCTTGGCGTTCACTGCCATGCGGAAGTCGGTGACCTTGCCTTCGGGGACGTCGCTGGCCCAGGCCTCGACATGGCGCGTGGCTCCGAACTCGTGGAACAGAGGCGCCGCCTCCGCGGCATGCTTGCGATACTCTTCGCGGTTCGCCTTCGGTACAGGGACGATAAATCCTTCGTAATAGGCCATTTTGTCTCTCCTCCGGGTGGGTGTTCGATCAAATGGTACGCGAGGCTCAGGCCGGTTCGGCCACCGGCTTGTTTTCGGCAAAGACGGCAAGCTGGTCGGACAAGGCGCGCTGGAATGCGGGCCTCGCCTCGCCTCGTGCGACCAGAGCAGCGAGATTGGGGAATTTGGCGACGATGTCCGTGTGGCGAAGCTGCCGGAGAACGGCGACGATCATCAGATTGCCGATCGAGAAGCGGCCTTCGAACCACTCCTCATCACCCAGTGCTTCGGACAATAGTCCCAGCCGCCCCTCGATCTTTTCGACGACTTGCGGGCGGCGTTCCTTGGTCCAGTCCTCGCCGCGGTTGAAAATGTCGATGTTGATCAGTTCGAACAGCATCGGCTCGACGCTGTTCAGCGCGGCGATGAGCCAGGCGATCGCCCGCATCCGGTCGTTGATGTCGCCGGGCAGGAGGCGCTCGTCCTGCAGGCCGAGGTGGATGAGGATCGCGCCGCTCTCGAACAGCTGAACCTGGTCGTCCTTGTACGCGGGGACCTGGCCGAACGGCTGTTCGTGGAAATAGTCGGCCGGACGCGGATTGAGCGCATCGAGCAGCTTCACCCGGTAGGGCCGCCCGATCTCCTCGAGCGCCCAGCGGATGCGCAGGTCGCGGACGAGCCCAGCGGCGAAGTCCGGTACCCAGCGGAAGGCAGTCACCTCCGCAGTTGCAGTCGACTCGACTGGCATGGCGTGCGCTCCTTACCGCAGTTCAGCTAACAACAGTGGCGGATTCGACAGGATGTGCGCCCTGTTCGGCCATCTGCGGGTCCATCCACATCGGCTCCCAATGGTGGCCGTCGGGATCCTCGAAGCTGCGGCCGTACATCATTCCGCCCATGTCCTGCTTGGGACCCGGGTCGGCCTTGCCGCCATTGCTCGCCGCCGCATCGACCAACTGGTCGACCTCACCGGGGCTGTCGCAGGAAATCGCCAGCAGGACCTGGCTGCTGTTGTGAGCGTCGGCGATCGGCTTGCTGGTGAAGCTCGAATAGAAAGGCTTGGTTAGCAGCATCACGTGGATGGCGTCCGAAAGCACCATCATCGCCGCCGCTTCATTGCTGAACTTCGGCTCATTGCGCGCGCCGAGCGCCTCGTAGAAGCGTTTGGATGCCTCCAGGTCCTCAACCGGCAGGTTCACGAAAATCAACCGCGACATTTTCCTCTCCCTTGCGACTCGATTCGCTTGCTTTCTGACGCATGCAGTCATAAATTACAACCGACTCGTTAGAAAAAGTGACTAGATTGGCGAAATCAGAGACTAAGCGACGGTACGACGACGCCTGCGGGCTGGCCCACGCGCTGGAGCTGGTCGGGGAGCGGTGGGCGATGCTCATCATTCGCGAGCTCGCGTACGGGTCGCGGCGCGTCTCGGAGCTGAAGAGCGATCTGCCGGGGATCAGTGCGAACGTGCTGACCCAGCGCCTGACTGAGTTGGAGGAGCGCGGTCTGGTCGTTCGCAAGCGGCTCCCGCCGCCGGCGTCCGTGCAGGTATACGAGGCGACGCCCTGGGCGCTCGAGGTGGCGCCCGT